>JAFGKR010000327.1 GCA_016928515.1 Bacteroidota bacterium
GGATCCGGAAGCGGTTCGGGAACAGGGGACGATGACAGCGACATGCGCCGCGTGCAGCGGAATTTCACTCTGAAGAATGTCGACGACCTGCTCGATCCCAACAAGCGCGACCGCTGGGGCGATCTCCTCGCACAGCGCGTCAACAACATATTCTTTGATTTCAACAAGTGGGATCTGAAACCCGCATCATCATTCGAACTCGATCGTCTCGTGCGCTTCCTCGAGTCGAATCCCGCCATTCGTATCGTCATTGCGGCCCATACCGACGATATTGGCACGGATGAGTACAATCTGGATCTTTCGAAGAAACGCGCGCGGTCCGTCGTAGACTATCTCGTAAACAAAGGCATCGAATCCAAACGGCTGGAATCCATCGGTTACGGAGAATCGCGGCCGGAAGTCCCCAACAACACCGAGGAAAACCGCGCTCGCAACCGCCGCGTTGAATTCCGCATTGCAGAGTGATGAACCGAAGCAGAGTGATGAACCGTAGGAGCGCAGGCGAGCCAACGGATCGCCGGTACCGATTCAAAAGCAATTCGGGAGCGCCGGTCCACGGCCTGTGAGGATGAGCCGGCGACTCATCCCTGGAACGCCTCCTTCCGCATCACCCCCCGTGCCGCCAGCTTGCCCGACAGCAGCACCAGCGGCACGCCACCCCCCGGATGCGCGGATCCGCCTGCGAGGAAAAGACCGGGAACGCTGCGTACACGGTTCTGCGGGCGCATGAAGGCGGCATTCCGCGAATTGGATGATATCCCGTATATGCTCCCCCTGTTGCTGTTCGTACGCCGCTCGAGATCCAGCGGCGTGATCACGCTCTCGTGTACGATACGTCCGGTGAGATCGATGCCGGAACGACGCAACCGATCGAGCACCGATGCCCGGATCGTGTCGATGTCCGTGTCACGGTTTCCCTTCGTGAGGTACGGCATGTTGATGAGCACGAACCAGTTCTCATGGCCCTCGGGCGCATGCGCGGGATCGCTGCGCGCGGTGATCGACACGTACACTGTCGGATCTGCAGGCGGCACGAGACGCTCGAAGATGTCGTCGAACTCGCGGCGATAATCCTCCGAAAAGAAAATGTTGTGATGCGCCGGCTCCGGCTCCGTCCCGCGCACGCCCCAGAGAAAGACCAGGCCGCTGCACGACGGCTCGAGCTCGCGGTACCGCTGTTTCCGCTTTTCCTTCCCTTCCACCAGCTGCGTCATCGTGAACACCGCATCCGCGTTGCTTATCACCGCGTCATGCGGAATGAATGCAGCGTCCACGTGCACCCCGCGAACACGTCCACCCGTGACATCGATGCGCTCGACATCGCTTCCATACCGCAGCTCTGCGCCGAGTCGCTGCGCAAGCGCCGCGAGACTGCGCACCAGCGCGTACATCCCGCCGCGGACATACCATCCCCCCAGCCGATACTCCACGTAGGGAATGATGTTGAGTGTCGCCGGCGCCTGCCAGGGATTCGACCCGTTGTACGTGGCGTAGCGGTCGAAGAGCTGCACGAGGCGCGGATCGGAGAAGTACGACTGCACGCCCTCGTGCACCGTGCGGAAAGGATCGATCTGCGGCAGGCGCAGCAGTGTCGGCAGATTGCGCACGCGCAGCAGCGACTTCAGATCCCCGAGACTGTTGAAGAGAAAGATGTCGCTCGTGAGTTCGTAGATGCGCTGGCTGTAGTCGAGGAAGCGTCGAAGCGTATCGGCGTCGCCGGGAGCGAAGGTCCGCAGCTCCTGCTCAAAGGCGCCCTCGTCGGCATGTGCGCTGAGCACCGTACCGTCGGGATAGAAATAACGGCAGATCGGATCCACCGGCGCGAGCTGTACCCGCTCCTCCGCTGCTGCGCCCGCCGCGTCGTACAGATCCTCGAGCACAAAAGGCATGGTCAGCAGGGAGGGACCGGTATCGAAGCGGAAACCGTCCGCCGTGATCTCGGACGCCTTTCCCCCCGGCATGGACTGCCGTTCGTACACCGTGACGCGGTACCCCTTCGCTGCGAGATGGATTGCGGCCGCCAGTCCGCCGAATCCGGCGCCGATGATGCCGATCGAGGCGCTCATGGTGTGAAACAGATCAGGTGAGAAGCAGTCATTCCGTTCATGGGGATGCCTTTCCGACGCCGTTCAGGACAGTACGAGCAGACCGCTTTTCATCCCGATGAACGTGATGCAGAAATACAGCACCATGGCGATCCAGAGATGTGCGGGGACGCGCAGGGTCTCCCGCCGATGTGTCATGTCGCGCAAAAGCAGCACGGCGGCGAAGCTGATGACAAACCAGCTGACGTAATTGCTCAGCGGTGGGAAGCGCGTGCTCCAATGCCAAAGATCGAGCTCATCCGCGGCGAATTCGAGAAAAAAGTCGAACACGGTGGCCATCAGCGCGATAAGTGTGACGCTGATGCGCCCGAAGAAATGTCCGACAAAGGCGTCGCTCGATGCGATGACCAGTACCCAGGCGAAGGGAATCACAATCGAAACACCGAGCACCTGCCATCCCAGCTGCTCCGTGTAAACATATGTGCCGAAAGGAAAGGCCGTCGCGACGCCCAGTGCCTCGACCGCCCAGGTTACCAGGAAGATGACGGAAAATGCGATCCACGTTCCGGAGCGCGGAGGATAGGTGAGCCATACTGCCGCAGCCGCGGAGCCCGCAAGAACCAACGGCGTCGTCAGGCGCATGAAATCCTGCAGCACTCCCAGCGTATTCCAGAGCCCACCGGCGAGAAAAAACACGTATATCCCGGCAATGATGTATTTCTCCGGGATGTAACGATTCTCTGGTGCAGGTTCGGGTGCAGGAATGTGACCATTCATGATGTGCTCATAATGCGTTGATGAACGGCAAGGGCACCCAGTGTTACGCCGGGGATTCCCTGGCCGGGAAAAAACGTGTCGCCGATGCAGGACAGCCCCTCGAAAGGAGTGACGGACTGCGGGTAGCGGAACGGGAACACCCTTCGATGCAGGGGGATGCCTCCGACCATGCCGTCCGCACGCCGCGTGTATCGTTCGAATGTCCGGGGCGTGCCACTCTGGCTGTCAAGAAATTCCATATCTGCAAGTTCCGGAACAGCGCGACGGAGTGCAAGAAGAATTTCCCCCTCCGCATCCGATTTCCATCGCCGGTACGACTCATCCCTCCGCCGAACGATCGCAAGATCCGGCCGCACATGCGTGCTGATCGTCAGCGTGCGTGTGCCCGCCGGTGAACGCTCCGTGTCCTGCGGATGCGAGAAGGAAAGAAATAATGTGCTGCTTTGCGTGCTCCGGAGCGTGTCGGGAAGAATGACCTGCAGGTTGATCGGAAGTCCTCCCGCAAACTCTGCGTCGATAAGGCCGTAGAGAGTGAATGCAGCCCAGAGGGGGATGTTCGCTTCACGCAGGCGGGTGACCGTCCGTGCGAAATGATCGTGCACCGGACCTTCTGTCATCGCGGGGAGATTGAACACGGGAATGCTGGTCACCACCTGATCCGCACGAACCGTTTTGCCTGGCGCGGTGCCCAGGATCCATGTTCCACCCTCCTGGCGGAGTGACGTGACCGGCTGCAGGTATGCGATATCCGCTCCGGCGTTGCGGGCACGCTCTTCGAGAAATCGTGCGTAGCGTATCATGCCGCCACGGACGGAATACACCGGATAATCTGGATAGGAAAGCCCCAACGCTCCGGCCAGGAAAGGCACGTCTTCGGCCTGCGCCTGGCTGGTGATCAGCAGCTGTGCATCGACGAAGCGGTGGAAGCGGGTGTCATCCAGTCCGTGTCGCCGCATATGCGCAGCCACGGAACGCAGAAGATGCGGTGCGTGCCGCAGCAGTGACGCATCGACATGGCGGAAGTTTCGCAACACTTCGCCGGGCGTGCGGGGTGGGAGAAAAGGGACGACCTGCATCAACCGGTACGCAGCGTCGCTATACGAAGCGACGCACTGCCAGAAAGACCGCTGCGACTGACCGAAAAATGTATCCGCCGCGCGAATCCACTGCTCCCGGTCGCGATGCCGGATGAGCATCACACCGTCCATGACAACTCCCATCGGGGGATCGGCCGGCAACAGTCCCTCGAAGGCACCGATGTGCCGGAACAGCGTATCCAGCGGTTGCGTGGGCGCCAGCCCGCTGAACGTCGTCGCGCCGATGTCGAACACGGCATCGAATTTCTCATACGAACTCGCACACCCGCCGGGGTAGTGAATCGCTTCGAGCAGCAGCACCCGCGCGCCGTCGCGGGCCAGCAGCGCAGCGGCCGTAAGTCCAGCCACACCGGCGCCGACGACGGCGACGTCGTAGTGCTCGCGCGGAATGTGGCGTTCGATGCGCGGAGAACCGGTGCCCGCGGTGGCGATCATTCCCCTTTCCCTCCGACCGGAATTCGCCGCCCCTTCCATACCACCGCTCCCCGGCGGTAGCGATGCAGCATGGCCTCGATGCCGATGAACACCGCTCCCAGCACACCGAGCGGATGCAGCAGCGCTGTGAGCGGACCATGTCCCGCGCGCCACGACAGCAGAAGGCGGAACAGGAGGTTCAGTCCGACCGCCGGCAGCGCGGCCAGCCACAAGGGCGTGAACAGCATGACATAGGGAAGCACAAACACCGCGAGCATGAACAGCAGGGCGATGGAAAATGCAATGGGGTTGAATCCGAATGCGGCGAAGAAATTCTTGGAGAATCCCTCACGTACTTCCGCGAAACCCTCGTACATACCGCAGGCGACGCTCCCTGCACCGGCAGTGAGCAGCATCGTTCCGCCGTGAACCTTCACCCGTCGCGCCAGGGCGATATCCTCCACGATTTCATCTCGCACCGCCGCATGACCGCCGATACGGTCATACGCCGTGCGGCGGAAAGCGATCCACTGACCGTTTGCCGCCGCCAGCGACGGACGCCGCGTTCGATGCACCAGCGGCAGGGGAAGAAACGCGTAGAGAATCACGTCCATGATCGGGACGATCAGTCGTGCGGCGAAACCATGCAGCAACTGACGGGGAAACGCGGAAACGGCAGCGGCGTCGTGCGCCGCGAATGCAGCCGCGGTGTGGGACAGGGCATGGGGTGAAGGACGCACATCGGCGTCCACGAAGAGAAGTATGTCCCCCGCGGCGGAACGGCTGAGCTGATGGCAGGCCCAGTTTTTCCCGGTCCATCCCTCCGGCGGATCCTCTCCGTGCAGCAGCCGGATTCGTGCATCCGCGTGGCAGTGTACGCGAACGATGTCCGCAGTGCCATCATCGGAACGATCGTCAAGAATGGTAACGGTGAACGACGGGTAGTCCTGCTTCCTTAGATGATCGAGGAGAATGCCGATATTGCGTTCCTCGTTCCGGGCAGGAACGAGAACGGATATGTCAGGTGGGATACGTGGGAGTGATGTGAAGGAACGCAGGAAAGGTCCTGCGGTCATGTTTACGAGCACGAGCAGGAAGATCGGCACAAGCAGGAGGGTTATTCCTGTCAGAAGGAGTTCCATACATCTGCTGCTCAATCGATGGAGGAGAGCGGCGGCAGGTCGGCATCGAAGTGCTGCGTGCGGGTGTCTCCCTGAGCAACGGTGTGCCGCACACGCGCAGATCCCGGGAGCCACGAAGAGAGCACCATGCGTGCGAGCACGCGGAATTTCCTTCCGGTGGAAACGACCGGCCGGCGTGAGAATACGTCGTAATCGGCGCGTTCGATTTCCCGCAGAATCTCGCGATACAGCGCGGACGCGGCGCGGACTGCGGCCTGTCCCTGCCGGTGCAGCATGGGGATACCCTGATCGGCGTAGTCGAAATAGTTGTGTGCGCGTGCGACCTGCGCACGGATGAAGCGCCGCATGCCGGCATCCATGCGCCGTTCGGCGATATGCTCCACGGACACCCCGTATTGACTGAATTCCTCCAGCGGCAGATACACCTTTCCGCGCATGCGCCAGTCCTCGTCGATGTCGCGAAGGATGTTAGTCAGTTGCATGGCGATGCCGAGCGCTTCCGCGTAAGGGAACACCTCGCGGTCACGGTAGCCAAAAACGTAGGTCATCATCAGTCCGACCACCGAGGCCACGTGATAGGAGAAGTTGCGCAGCTGCGCGAAGCGTTCATAGCGGTCGTGGGAGAGATCCATTTCCACGCCGTCGATCAACTCGAGCGGCAGTTGCAACGGGATGTCGTATCTGTGCAGGACGGGAACAAACAATGCGAGCACGGGATGCTGCGACTCCCCCGTTTCCCATGCCGTCCGCAGTTCGTGACGCCACGCATCGAGTTCCATTTTCAGCTGCTCACGGGTGCGACTGCGGGGTGCGTCGACAATATTGTCGGTATACCGGCAGAATGCGTACACCGCGTAGACATCGTACTTCTTCGCCGGTGGCATGAACTGCGTCGCCATATAGAAGCTTTTCGAATACGTGCGCGTGAGCAGGCGCGCATATGCGCGCGTAGGGATGCGGTCGAGTTCCGCGTCTGCGTTGGGCGATGTGATCGACATACGTTGTATCTCCTGCTATCCTCCAAGGTGCGATGTTTCTTTCCGCCGACCTGCGGAGCGGCGGGAGAGCCACTCGTACAGAGCGATCGTGGGAGTGACCAGCGCATACATGTATGGGAAATCCTCTATCGGTATCGTGATCACCCGCAATCCGGTGATTGCCTGCGGTGAGTACATAACAATCGGAAGGGCCGTGAGAATTCCATTCACCACGAGAAAAAAAAGCGTCATCACGGCCATGAACAGCCAGTAGCGCTTCTGCAGAAGCAGACGGGTGCGCAGGACGGCCACGTCCAGGAGCAGCGCGACGGCGGCGGCGATCAGGACAATTGTGGTGTACGTCATCGCTTCAGGGTGTCCGTCATGGTTTCAGGGTGTCCGCCATGGTTTCAGGGTGTCCGCCATGGTTTCAGGATGTTCGTCATGGTTTCAGGATTTCGTCAACGTTTCAGAAAAAATCCGACCGTGTCCCACACCAGGACGGCGGCGAGTGGCACGGCGATGAAAAAGAGCACTTCCTCAAGCGGAAGATTGATGATGCGAATTCCCGTCGTGTAGGTGTCGGAGAAACTCCAGTGTCCGGCGGCAGTGACGATCACGTCCCACACCAGGAACGGCACGGCCACGATCGCTGTGGCGCCCAAGGCGTTGCGTACGTTGCGGCGCAGCGGCAGATTCGCATCCCGGAATTTCAGGACGAACGGCAGCAGCGTCACAATCATCAGCGCCAGGTACGTGTATGCTTTCATGAAAATCCTTGCGATTGTTTCATACGAAATTCGGATGCAACAATCAAGAATAATTGTGTTCCGGCGAGACTGTCGAAAGGATAACCGAGACGGAGAAAAAATGATTCCGGGGGGACTGCTTCCCATGAGTCATAGGACAGACCAGGGCCGCGGCACGGCACCGAGGCAAGGGATATTTCAGCAGACAAAAAAACCGGAGAGGGTTGCTCTCCGGTTTCACGCGTCAGGTGTGATGCGTGAGGTACGAATCATTCCTGGTTGATGATGGCATCGGACGGGCAGACATCAATGCAGGTCGGAGTGTCGGAATATCCCTCGCACATGGTGCAGAGCTCGGGAACGCTGAAGGTGTAATCCTCACTCAGAGGCGGCTTGGTTTCGCCGTTGAGTTCATAGGACTCACCCGCATCGAAGATCGCATTGCTCGGACATTCGTCGATGCAAGCGGCGCAGTTGATGCAATCATCAGTGATTACGATCATTTCAGGTACCTTTCTTAATATGAAACGTTTACGCACGGTGCACAACGTGCTCCTCAAAAATAGAGCGGATTGTTGTCAGAAGCAATGGATTTTATAATACCCATTTCGGAGTATAAATGTCCTTGGACCAAATCTGAATTACGTCCACGCTCTGAAACAGTCTTTCTCGTGATGTGTCCTTTCCCCGGAGTCTTTCCCCTGGAGTCGCGACATGCGCATTCTTCCCATGATGCTCACCATCGTTTTCCTTCATCCGTTCTGCCCGGCGCAGGATGCGACACACAGCCTCCCCCGCGTCGGTGAAAGCGTCAGCCGCGCGGAACGCGCGTACTTCCGGCTGTTCCGGGATGTCGACGGTTTCGTTCGGGGGGATGTCCGGTCCGGCGCTGCCGGCGGACTGCGCTTCGTTGTTCACAGACAGGATGACAACGACACAGGAAGCCCCGTGAACGCGGGAGACCCCGTGAACGCGGGAGAAACCGTGAACGCGGGAGACCCCGTGAACGCGGGAGAAACCGTGAACGCGGGAGAAACCGTGAACGCGGGAGAAACCGTGAACGCGGGAGAAACCGTGAACGCGGGAGACCCCGTGAACACAAGCGACCTCGTATTCGAACTCGACAGCCTCGAACATGCCGTGCTCGCCGTCTGGCTCCGCGAGTACGAGCGCATGAGCGTCGCCGGGGATGCCATGAGCCAGGTGCTCATCAGCGCGCTCGGAAAGGATCGTGCGGCGGAGAAACTGCGCGCCTTCTCCCGCCTGCATGCGCGGGGAATCATCGAGGTGGACCGCAACCGTTTCGACGAACCCGTGCGTCCGATAATCGTCATGCGGTGCGGCGACACCCTCCGGCGTCCGCTGCTCGCGGTGTCGGACTCATCGCTGTTCGTATGGGACGCCGAAGGCATCTACGATGCGGCTACGGCCGGCCTTCATCTGCGGCGCATTCCCGCGGACAGCATTCTCATACTCGGAACCCGAGCTTCGCTTCCCTTTGGTCCGGCGTTTTTCGCCGGCACCTACGCCGCCTGGGCGGGTATGATGTATGCCGTGTCGCGGGATGCAACGGGTGATGAGAAAGAGAGCATTCCCATGGAAGCCGCGACATGGATGCTCGCCATCCCGGCCGTGATCCCCGGTCTCCTGGCCGGACTCTGCGTGTCGCTTCCCGAATATGCGGTGACCTATTCGGCGGACGAGGACAGCCTCGCCGTCAAACGCGCCTTCCCGAAACTGCTTCCGCATGCGCTCTTCGGAACGGACGTGCCACCGGAGTTTTATTCGCCATCGGTGTCAGGCGAACAGGGCATGAAGGTTTACGGCGACGGGGATGCGCATCCGTACGATTACCTCCCTGATCAGAGCCGCGGCTTCTCGTGGATGCTGGGACTGGAGACGCTCATCCACGTCTATAACGTACACAAGCGTCCGCTGAGCGCGCTTCTTGGGATCTCCCTTTCCCGCAGCATCCCGCTGACGAAGCTCTCCGGCGGCGAGGATGTCTGGTACCTCGCGCTGCGTCCCCGCCTTTCCGCCGGCACCTTCCTCGGCGCGGAATGCAGCCTGGAGCTCGCATCCCCGGGAGCCGTTGCCTTCCATGCGGGACTGGCATACACGCATGTGTTCGAGGAACTCGGAAAATCGTACGAAGGACACATGTACCGGAGCTACTGGACCAGCTCGTACGAACGCACCTCCATCCTGCAGGAGAGCTTCGTCGTTGTCGGTATGGCGATCCCCACGTCATACGGAAGCGTGGAATTCCAGTTCCGCCAGGTTCTCAAGCCCGCCCTGCATGAACGCGTGGGACGCACCCTGTACGA
>JAFGKR010000328.1 GCA_016928515.1 Bacteroidota bacterium
CCGCTGGAATTGCAACGCGAGTACACCGTCAGCGCATCGCATCCCGGATACATGAACGCCGTGGAGAACTTCCGAAGCGGGGGAATCGAGGAGGTTCGCCGCGCTGCGACCGAGGAGGCGGATCGCATCGTCCTCGACCATGAAATCACCCTGATCCCCATCACGGAGGAGGAACGGAAAATCTATGCCTTCACCGTGGAGTTCGATTTCGATCTTTTCGATATCCGTCCGGAAGAGGAAAGAAAACTCGACAGCGTTGCCGTGCTTCTCGAACTCTATCCCAATTCCACCGTCGTCATCTCCGGACATACCGATTCGGTGGGGACGGACATGTATAACATCCGTCTCGGGTACAACCGGGCGAAACAGGTGAGCACCTACGTCGAAACCTGGCTGCGTCGGAAGAATGTCCGACTGCAGAATGACATGGAGATCCGTACGTACGGCGAGACGGAGCCCATCGCACCCAACAGCACCGAGGAAGGTCGCCAGCGGAACCGCCGTGTGGAAATCGCCCTGGTGCGGAACGAATGATCCACCGGCAGGATGGATTCTCCCTCCGGTTCTGTTCCTGAAAGCGACGGCATATCGGGATAGTCGCCAATGCCCCGTATATTTGTGCGTATGAACGCGACGCACGATATTGGCACTGTCACCGCCATACTCGAGGATTACGGCCGGGAGATCAGCGAAGCGCAGGGAACATGCCTGGAGCGGTATGTCGCCCTGCTCCATGAGTGGAACAGAAAAATCAATCTCATCTCGCGGAAGGACGAAGGACAGATCTGGCGCAACCACGTCCTGCACAGTCTCGCCGCCCCGCTTCTGCTGCCTTTCCCGCGCGAGGGACGCATCATCGACATTGGCAGCGGTGGCGGACTCCCCGGCATCCCGCTTGCCATCCTGCTTCCCCAGACCGAATTCGTTCTCGTGGATTCCATCGGGAAAAAAATCCGTGCGGTGGAAGAAATCGCCACTGAACTCGGCGTGCATAACGTCACTGTCGAACATGCACGCGTCGAAGATGACGCATTCCTGCGCCGCCACGGCGGGACAGCGTGGATCGTGACCGCCCGCGCCGTGACGCGGCTCGACGCACTGGTGCGCTGGGCGGCACCGTTGCTGGGACGGAACGCCGAACGCCGCCTCATCGCATGGAAGGGAGGTGACCTGACGGAAGAGATCGCGGAAGCCCGACGACATCCGCTGGTGCACACGGTTGCGGAAACCGTCATGGAGATTCCCGGGGAGCCCTGGTTCGCCGCAGAGGAGAAAAAGCTGGTGGAGGTAGGGTTTCGATGAGATGGACAGCCTCACCATCCCCGTGGCCTGCTTGGACAGGCACTGCCGTGGGTCTCCTGCTTGCCGCGATACTGCAGGGGTGCGGTCTCATCCACTCGATCGCCGGTGGGAATGTAGACCATGAGCGATACGCAAAGGCGCGGGAAGCTGCCTCCCTCGAAGTACGGTATCGCGCTGCATTGCAACTCTCCGATCGCCTCGTGCGGGGAGACGATCCGGAAGAGGCGGATCTTGTCCTCCGTCTCGGAGAGGATTTCCTTCAGCGTATGATGCAGCACTTGCGGGGAAGAACCGGCTGGATCGATCCCGAAACCCGCTATCATATCGACTCCCTTCGTACCGCACTGCATCCCGGCTCGGCGTTTGTAGCCCTGTTCCTCAGTGTCCGCAACGAAGGTTACGGAGTGGACATTCGGCTGGTGATGGACTGCATACTCGCTCTGACGCCGGATGGTGATGCGCTGCGCGTCGATTTCGAACCGTACAATATCACACCGGATGTGAGTGCACCGGGATTGCTGTCTGCGGCGGAGGACCTCATCGCCGATGTCATTCGCGTGAAGATGGGGACGTTGAAGCAACAGTTCCCCCCCATGCGAATGCCGATGGGTTTCGATGAGCAGCTGGCGATCGACGGAAACAGTTCAGCGATGCGAGGGAAGCTCAATCTGGTCATCACCTCTCCACGACGATTGGTGGACTATCGCCTGCGTGTGCGCGACGTTCTGATGTTCGATCATTTCGCCCTCGTGACAGTGAATCTCGAATCCGTGCGCGTGAGATAAGTATGCGCATGAAGCAGTCGGAATCATACCATATCTCTCAGGACTGCATGTTGAGCGGCACCGCATTGGACGACATCCGATATGCAGGACGATTCCTTCGCGCCTTTCTCTTGTCCGCCATGCCACTGTGGTTTTTTCTCATCGGCTGTTCCTCCATCGATCTGCCGACAGTGGAGCAGTCCGAGGCAGCCATACAACGGTTACGTGCAGACATCGAACATGCGGAGCGTCCGCTGCGGATATTCGAACGGCGTTTCGCGGGAAGCCGGGATGCAGTCAGCATCGTGCACTCGGACGTCGTCAATCGTCTGCTTGCCGCGGTCGCCTCCGAGCGGAGTGACGACCTGATCATCACATTTCCTCCGACGCGTCCCCTGCTCAGCGAACGGAAATCCATTCTCGGCATGCAGTACACCAATTACCTCGACATCGACAGCGGCCGGGTATCGGTCAATCTTCGTCGCGCGGAGCTTGTATCCACGCGGAGAAATGTGCTGCGTGTTTTTCTGCACATCGAGGGTGGCGGACGCATTGCAGCCTCCGGGCGCCACACGGGCATTCCGGCGCATGCATCGCCGCGGATCGAACTGTCACTCCGCGATACGGTCTCCATGGAACTCAGGGCAGGAAAGAACGGCACGATACTGCTCGTGCCTCAGCGGCGGCAGGCGATGTTGCACGCCACGCTGTTCGTGAACCTTGCTGGATGGGAAATCCCGTGGAAGGAAGACATTCCATTGAGAGTCGATGAACTGCTCACACCAATGGAACTGCCCGGACTGATCAGCACGACGCTCAAACTGCCCGTGCCCGCGCGGGAATATTCGGACAGGAATTACGAATTTGTCGATGTGCCGTTCCTCATCAACGACCCGGTTCTTTTCCTTGAGGGTCAGAGGATCGTGTATACCTTCGACTGCGATTTCCCGCGAGTTGCTGCCCCGTCACCCTGAGGCGCGCTCCCCGTCA
>JAFGKR010000329.1 GCA_016928515.1 Bacteroidota bacterium
CGTCACTGATGACAAGGTGTCCTTCAATAACGGCGGGATCCGAAACAAAGTGATTGATGATGAGTTGTTTGCCTGCCTGTGCCCAGGTCGTTGCCGCTGGGAGCAGCAAGATGGCGATGGTGCAGACATGCAGAAACAGAGGGCATAATACTTGAGACCGTCGCTGCATGGATCCTCCTGATGAAAAATTGGGAGTGAAATCGAATACAATATACCATTTCAATGATTGTCATTCACGGGACTGTGGTACAGGCTGCGGTCCTGGTGTCACGTTCACCTCATCAACTAGGGTGATGTCCGATCAGGATCGATGCCGAGTGCGCGAGCGCGACGTCTCCACAGATGCCGTGCGTATTCCTGCATATCGACAATCTCATCCACCTCATCGACCACTTCAATACCGAGCAGCGTTTCCACAACATCCTCAAGTGTGACAATCCCCATCGTACCGCCATACTCGTCCACTACTACTGTGATGTGCCGGCGATGTTCGAGGAGAAATTCCAGCAGGTTGATGATCGGAGTTTCCGGCAGGATCGTATCGATGGGGCGTGTGAGCGTTTTGAGCGTGACATCGCCGCGATTTTTTGCCATGGCGAGCAGCAGGTCATCCTTGAGAACAATGCCGGTTATGGTGTCGAGATCCGTGTCGAACACTGGTATGCGTGAGAAGGGAATTTCCGGAAAGGTATCCAATGCATGCTTGACTGTGGTGTTTTGCCGGATCCCGAATATCACGGTACGCGGGGTCATGATATCGCGTGCCGTAATGACTGAGAGACGAAAAAGATTCCTGATGATACGAGATTCGCTTTCGTTGATCGTCCCAGAACGTTTCCCGATACCCGCCATTGCAATGAATTCGTCGCGGCTGAACACCGCATGGTCGTTCTTCCTCGCGATAAGGCGTGTGAGACGTTCAGTGACAAAGATGAGCGGATACAACAGGATAATCATACCCCGGACGAGATAGGCGGCGGGAATCGCGAGCTTCCGCCAGTACACCGCACCGAGTGTTTTCGGGATGATCTCCGAAAGGAAGAGTATCAGCAGTGTCAGGATGGAGGAGAAGACGCCAAACCACGTGCTGCCGAACACAGCAACCGCTTCCGCTCCTGCCCCAAGGGCTCCAACGGTATGCGCGATCGTGTTCAGTGTAAGGATAGCCGCGAGGGAACGATCAAGATTCTCCTGCTTGAGGCGGACGAGGAGAGCTGCCTTCTTCGGCGAAGTCTCATGCAAGCCCGCAACGAATGAAGGGGTGAGGCTGAGCAGCACGGCTTCCGCGATGGAGCAGAGAAAAGAGACGACGAGAGCAAGCAACACATAGGCGACCAGTAACACACCGCTGCCGCCTGTCGTGGTCGCTATCAACAGAGGAATCGTCATTTTGGAATGGGGAGCGAAGCCTCTCCATCCGCGGTCCGGGAGGTGTCCAACACCACTGCGTTCGGATGGATCAGGTTTTCCAGATCGTCGACCGGGGATTGCCAGAGAACATGATCGCGGTTGTCGCCGCAGGAGAGCGTGAATACAAATGTGGCCATGATCACGTCGGCGAGGGGAGTTTGAAGCCAATGGTGCATATGCATCTCCTGAACTGGCAACATGAAACAGATCAAAGTATCGGAAACGACCGGATCAATGTCAATGTGTCAACGATACCGGCACGGTCAGCTTCGTTGCAGGGTGAAATCATCTGGAAAACGGACGGAGGCCTTCCACCACGCTTCGACGGCCTCAGCCCCGGCGGTAGAGACGTTAAGCGGATTCCAGATAAGAGCCTTTTCCATCTGATCGCCCAGGGCGAGCAACCGCCTGCCGATGACGAGCTGCATGGCGTTCCACTGTGGGAGAGCACGGTCGATACTTCCCTGATCGTGCAGCGAGTCGATGAGGCTGCGGACATTGTTGTATCCCTTGAAAATTCCGGATCCGGTGAAGGGCTGGATGACGACCCCTGCGTCACCGATCAGACACATGCGTTCCCGATAATAGGACGGCACATCCACGGTATACATCAGATGTGCATAGGTATCGGTGCTGCGACCGATAATATCGGCATAGTATCGCGGGAGGTTGTTCTGCGCAATCTGCTTGAGTTTCTGCTCCTCGTCGGGGTGCAGCGATCCCGGTGGAAGCATTCCTTCCCGCCGACGTCCATCACGGCCGGTCATGAAGCGCGGGATACTTTTCTCTTGCAGCGGAACGTACATGGCCCAGTTGCACAGACGCGAACCCGGAACGGTGGATCCGTCGGATCCCGGGATCAGGTACATGGCGGTGCTGCCCGGCTCGCGCAGATGTGCCAGGCGCGGAGCTGTGCCTTCGAGCGGACTGCTGTCTTCAATGGCGGATTCCGGGAGCAGTCCTCTCCAGAGCATGTACCCGCGGTATCGCAGCTCCGCCTCGGGGAACAGGATCTGCCGGCCGAAGGAATGGGCGCCATCCGCAAAAAGGACAAGGTCGAATTCCTCATCCTCTCCCTGCTCCGTGCGCAGGCTCACGCTCCCGTCGCTGACAATATCGGCACCGATGATCGGAGATGCGGCGCGGTACCGATCACTCGGGACGCGCGTTCGAAGATTGAGCCACAGGTGACTCCAGTGAAAGGTCTGGAGATCCAGCGGCATGGACCAGGGAGTGCGTCCCAGCGGCTCGTGTTCGGCATGTTTGCCGATGAACGGCATTGTGGTGGTGGAGCAATGGGGGAAATCGACATCGATGACATCATTGCGCATCAACGCATTGAGCACCGTGGATGTTGTGCCGATGCCGCCTCCGCGACCGCGGAGGGCTCCGGCGGAGCGCTCATGGACCGTAACCGTGTGTCCTTCGCGCAGCAGGAGGATGGCCGCCGCGCAGCCGGCGAGCGATCCACCGACGATTCCGATTCGTAGAGAGTCAGGCAGGGGAGCCTCCTGTGTCAAAATGTTGATCGCGAATGCCGCAGAGGAAAAATGGGTACACCCGGGCGGAAACGCAAATACATACGGGTGGATCGCTCTCACTCAAGGAGGTTGATGCTCTCCGCCGTTCCCTCGATCTCAACGGCAAGCGATTGATACGTCCATTTTCCTGCGGATTTTCGCGCGACCGCATAGATGGTCGCCTCGCCTCGTGGACCCGAGATGGGGATGGAGATATCCGC
>JAFGKR010000330.1 GCA_016928515.1 Bacteroidota bacterium
CGGATCGCTATTCCCGGCCGCGCTTGTCGCGCATATTTGCGCAGAGACCGGTGGGAGGGGAGGAGGTCGGCGCTTTTCCCGAACTTCGTCGCTGGATCGAGACAGTGCAACGTGCAAATGTCGGGCAGGCGGTGCAGGAAGACGAAGATGTTGTTGCCTGGCCATGGCAGCGGCGCACTGACTATTGGCTGACCATTCGTCGTTTACGCATCGACGGGGACGCCTGGCTGACATTGGATATATCGCGGGGACGTTGATTCCATTTCGCCCGCACGGCAACCAATTCAGTTTTGACTGTTTGATGCGTGTCTGCTATGTTACCGAAAAGTTCAAGGCATGTATTCAATGATAAAAGGCCGCTATCACATTCTCGCCGGATCCTTCCTTGTTGCCGCCCTGTTCTGGTTTTCCGTAACCATGGGTGGTTCTTTTCGTGCACGTTTTGACATCCCCGTCGTCGTCAGCAAGATGCCCAACGATCTCGCGCTTGCCGATCCACTCCCGGAGACCATCGACGTCCTGCTTGAGGCCAGAGGTTGGCAGCTTCTTTTCCTCGAAGCCGGAAAGCAGATCGTGTATGAAATTCCCGGGGCTCACCTTCGATCCGGCGTCATACAGACCAATCGTGCTCTCGCTGAGAGCATGAAGCTGCCGGATGGTGTGCGTGCTATTCGTGCATATCCGGAGACACTGGTGATACGCGTAGATCGCTTCATACGCAAGAAAGTGCCGGTGCGTTTCACGGACCTGAACGTGTCGTTCAAGGAAGGCTTCGGATTGATGAAGAATATCGAAATTACGCCGGACTCCATATATGTCGAGGGTGCACAGAGCGTGTTGCGGAATATCGATGCCTGGCCCATTGAAGCACGCTCCTATGTCGATCTTGCGCTCCCGGTCGTCGAAGACATCCCGTTGCTCGACTCGCTCGGCGGGATTGTATCAACCAGCGTCGATAAGGTGTCCCTCTACATTCCCACCGATCAGATGGCGGATATGTCTTTCGATGAGATTCCCGTGACAGTACGCAATGTGCCGGATGACAGGCAGGTACTGCTGGGAGTGACCAGTATTTCCATCTCGGTTCGCGGTGGGGTCAATTATCTTGCCACACTTTCCGCCGATGAGTTTTCCGCTGATGTGGAATTCAGCGACATTGTCGCAGATACATCCGGGAGTATCATCCCGACGATTCATTTTCCGGCGGGATTGCAGTTGCTCAGCATCGAACCGAACGAGATTCGATATACGATCAGGCGATAACCCTCCGGCGGTGCCGAGATCTCCAGTCGAGATGGTACCCATGAAAGACGTATCGCATCGAGGATGCACCGATATGCAAGAAAAACGGCCGCCCGAGGGTGGCCGTTTTTCGCGGTACGAAGATCGGCTACAGTACGAAGATCGGCTTTAGTCGAGGAAATGCACGAACAGTCCGTCGCGGAGTTTGGGTTCGAACCAGGTCGATTTCGGCGGCATGACCTGCCCTGCGTCGGCGATGGCCATCAGTTCCTCGATTGATGTCGGATGCATGCTGAAGGCCAGCGTCATCTCTCCGGAATCGACGCGACGTTCGAGTTCGTCGAGACCCCGGATGCCGCCGACGAAATCGATCCGCCTGTCCGTGCGGGGATCCGCAATGCCGAGGATGGGACTCAACACGAAATTCTGTAGGATGGCGACATCCAGTCGCTGGACGGGATCGGGATTGTGCAGGAGGGTATCCTGCGCCTGGACGGTATACCACGTTCCGTTGAGGTACATGCCGAATGTCCCCTTTCGTGACGGACGGACCTGACCGTCAGCGCGGGTGAAAACGAAACGTTCTCCGAGTTTTTCGAGAAACGCGTGATCGCTCAGCCCGTTCAGATCCTTGACCACGCGATTGTAATCCATGATGCGCAGTTGTCCGGCAGGGAAGAAGACGGCAAGAAAGAAGTTGTATTCTTCGTCTCCGCGGTGACCGGGATTCGCGTTGGCGCGCTCACGGCCCACGATAGCGGCGGCTGCGGAGCGGTGATGGCCATCAGCGACATACAGATTGGGGATGGCTGTGAACAGTTCCGTCAGCCTGTGTATATGCACCGGATCGCTGATGACCCAGGTCTGATGCCGAATTCCGTCGGAGGCCACATGGTCGGTCACGGGGGCTGCGCTTCGGACCTGATCCACGATGGCGTCAACCTCGGCGTTGTCGGGGTAGGTGAGGAAGATGGGTCCCGTATGTGCATTGGTTACACGCACGTGATTGCAGCGATCCTCTTCCTTGTCCTTGCGCGTATGTTCGTGTTTCTTGATCGTGTCATTCCAGTACTCTTCCACGGCGGCACAACCGACGAGGCCGTACTGTGTATGTTCACCCATGGTTTGGGCGTAGAGATACAGGAAAGGCTCAGGGTCCTCGACGAGCACACCGTCGGCGATCAGCTTCTGCAAATTTTCGCGTCCTTTCTCGTAAACGCGTGGGTCGTGCAGATCGATGGAAGGATCGAGGTCGACTTCCGGCTTGCCGATATGGAGAAAGGAGAGGGGATGTCCCGCCACTTCCTCGCGTGCTTCGTCGGAATTGAGGACGTCATACGGTTTGGCCGCCACCTCGGCGGCGAGATCGGGTTTGGGTCGATATGCCTTGAACGGACGGAGCGTTGCCATTGAAACTTCTTTCCTCGTATGCGTTATGATTTCAGTGCTTCGATGACGCGTTCGGCGATTTCCACACCGACACGACCCTGTCCCTCCACCGTCGAGGCACCGATGTGCGGAGTGACGGAAACGTTCGGGTGATGGATGAGGGCCTGCTGCGCTTCGGTGACGGGTTCGTTCTCGAAGACATCGATACCGGCGGCGCGTACTTTCCCGCTGTTCAGCGCATCGAGCAGATCCTTCTCGACCACCGTGCCGCCGCGGGCACAGTTGATGAGTATCACGCCATCCTTCATCTTCGCGAATTCCGCGGCGGTGATCGTCGGTCCCTGCTCCCTGATGAAGGGGATATGCAGGCTGACGAAATCCGCGTGTGCGAGTACATCATCCTTGCTCGTGAGTGTGACGTCCATATCGGTCTGTGTGACGATGGGATCGTAGGCAATGACACGCATGCCGAGTCCGAGGGCACGTTTCGCGGTTTCCCTGCCGATGTTGCCGAGGCCGAAAAGCCCGAGGGTTTTGCCGGTCAGCTCGACGCCTTTGCTGTAAGCCTTTTTCGGCCATTCGCCCTTACGCATTTCCACGTTGCTGATGTGCAGAAAGCGGCTGACGGCAAACATATGTGCGATGGCGAGTTCCGCAACGGAAATCGACGACGCACCCGGGGTGTTCACAACCGCGATGCCTTTCGCCTGTGCATGTGCCACATCGATGTTGTCGAGTCCGACGCCGCCACGACCGATAACCTTCAACTTCACACCCGTGTCGATGACATCCTGCCGCACCTTGGTGGCGGAACGTACGATCAGTGCCTCGTAGTCGCCAATCTGCTGAAGGAGTTCTTCGGGGGTGAGTTTTTGCTGAACAACCTCATGGCCGGCATCCTGAAGCATCTTCGCGCCGGCTTCGGAAATTCCGTCTGTGATCAGAATCTTCATAGCGAACTCCGTTGTCTGAATGGTGTGAGAAATTGTCTTTGGGAAGGGGAAACAACCAGCAATGGCGCTTCATGCAGACGACGAAACACCGTTTCGGGTCCATTTCCCGATTGTCTTTCAAAATTAGCGAAAAGGGGCAGGCGGTACAACCATCGTGCGCGATTGTGCTCTCAATACCGCCGTCACACACGCCAGACGGCAATCCGGAGTACTGTATGGCGATGTCGGGAAATATGTGTATGTTTGCTTTTAAGCCGGTTTTTCGGCCTTCAAGTACGTTTTCTCTGCACATTTTTACCAGGAGTATTTCATGGCTACGCGCGCACACAATTTTTTCGCAGGACCGGCCGTGCTTCCACTGCCGGTGATTGAGGCCGCCAGAGATGCTGCTTACGATTTCGCCGGACTCGGCATGTCGATCATGGAAATCAGCCACCGATCGAAGGAGTTCGATGCCGTCGTGCAGCAGGCACAAGCGGACACTCTGGAAATCATGGGATTATCCGCTGATGAGTATGCGGTGCTGTTCCTCGGCGGCGGCGCCAGCATGCAGTTCGCCATGCTGCCGATGAACTTCCTTCATGCAAAGGCGGATTACATCAACACGGGTGAATGGTCGACCAAGGCCATCAAGGAAGCGAAACTTCTCGGAAACTGCGTGGTTGTCGCATCCTCCGAAGACGCGAACTTCAACTACATCCCGAAAAACATCACCTTCTCAGGTGACGCTGACTACGTGCATTATACTTCGAACAACACCATATACGGAACGGAATTCAAGGGTATCCCCGATGTCGGCGACGTTCCGCTCGTCTGCGACATGTCTTCGAACATGCTCAGCCGGGAGATGGACTATTCCCGTTTCAGTCTGATCTATGCCGGCGCTCAGAAGAATCTTGGTCCCGCCGGTGTGACGCTGATCGTTATCAAGCGTGCCTGGGTGGAGGAGAAGGCCAAGGACGGCATCCCGACGTTGCTCAAGTACGCGACACATGTGAAGAAGGATTCCATGTTCAACACGCCTCCCGTCTTTCCGATTTACGTGCTTGGCCAGACGCTGCAGTGGATCAGGAAGGAAGGCGGTCTCGGCGCCATCCAGGAGCGCAACGAGAAAAAAGCGGCTCTGTTGTACGATCTTTTCGATGCACATCCGGACTTCTACAAGGGGGCCGTCGCTGATCCTGAAGATCGTTCGTTGATGAATGTGACCTTCCGTCTTCCCAGCGAGGAACTGGAGGCGAAGTTCATCGCCGAAGCCAAGGCACAGAACATGTATGGCCTGAAGGGGCATCGCTCCGTCGGCGGCTGCAGGGCGTCGATTTACAATGCCTGTCCCCTTCAGAGTGTCGAGGCCCTCGCGAAGTTCATGGAAGGATTCTTCGCCGCCAACAAGTAGCGGCATTCAATTCGTCGTTTCCGCGAAACGCAGGAAGCGTCACCTCTCGTCCGCATTCGGCGGATCAAGGTGACGCTTCTTCATATCACCCGGTGCGCCGGTTCGCGGCCTTCGAGCACGTCGAGGAGATTGCGGGCAGCCATTTCGGCCATCTTGTCACGGGTTTCGATCGACGCACTGCCGATGTGGGGAAGCAATACGGTATTCGGCAGGGCGATCAACGCCTCGGGAACGGCGGGCTCCTCTTCGTACACGTCCAGACCCGCCGCGAAAATTCGCTTCGCACGCAGGGCAGCAATCAGCGCCTGCTCGTCGATAATGGGACCACGCGCCGTATTGACGAGAATGGCATTGCCGCGCATACGGTCGAGTGCGTGTTTGTCGATCAGATGATGGGTTTCGGGGGTGAGCGGAACATGCAGGGAGACGACATCGGACTCGCGAAGAAGGGTATCGAGGTCCACGTACAGGGCACCCTGTCGGGTTTCAAACTCCATGTCGCGCGATCGGTTGTGATAGAGCACGCGCATGTCGAATGCGCCCGCCGCCTTCCGCGCGAGTGCTTGTCCGATACGCCCGGCACCGATGATGCCGAGGGTTTTTCCGGATAGGTCATGCCCCAGGAACAGCTTCGGTGCCCAGCCTTCGAATTTGCCGCTGCGAAGCCAGGCGTCGCTCTCGACGATGCGACGGGCGGCGCTTATCATGAGTGCGAAAGCGATGTCAGCTGTCGCTTCGGTCAGCACTCCGGGAGTGTTGGTCACGGCAATGCCACGCGCTTCTGCGGCATCCAGATCGATATTGTTATATCCCACGGCGTACGTGGAGATACAACGCAGGCATTCACCGGCCGCTATGACGTCGGCATCAACCGGATCCGAGAGAAGACAGAGCAGACCATCCATGCCCTGGATTCGGTCGATCAGTTCCGCCTTGCCGATCTGCCGGTCTTCTTCATACACCGCGACCTCAGCGCGTTCGCGCAACAGCTGCAGTCCGGTGTCGGGGATGGAGCGGGTGATGAAAATTTTGTGAGACATGGTACCTGTCCGATAATGAGGTGTGTTGGTTGTCTGAAGAGATGGTAATGAACTACGAGCAAAGAGCAAAGAGCAAAGAGCGGAGAGCAAAGAGCGGAGAGCAAAGAGCGGAGAGCAAAGAGCGGAGAGC
Source organism: Bacteroidota bacterium (assembly GCA_016928515.1). Lineage (GTDB taxonomy): Bacteria > Bacteroidota > Ignavibacteria > SZUA-365 > SZUA-365 > BM516. The sequence continues at coordinate 6,151 of JAFGKR010000330.1, forward strand.
AAAGAGCGGAGAGCAAAGAGCGGAGA
>JAFGKR010000066.1 GCA_016928515.1 Bacteroidota bacterium
ACAAAATCTCGGCCGTGCCTTTCCATTTCTGGACGCCGGATGTGTATGAAGGTGCTCCTGTCAGCATCACCGCGTATCTCTCCGTGGCCAGCAAGGCCGCGGGTTTTGCCGTGATGATCCGATTTTTCTACGTTACATTTTACGACTCCGTGCTTGATGTCGGCCGCTGGGCGAGTTTGCCGCTGATGGACTGGAATATGGTCATCGCACTGCTCTCCGTGCTCACGATGACGCTCGGGAACGTGGTTGCGATATGGCAGGACAATCTCAAGCGTATGCTTGCGTATTCCAGCATCGCACACGCGGGCTATATCATGATGGGGCTCGTCGTGATGAGCGATCTCGGACTCACGGCGATGCTGATGTATTTCGTGATTTACTTCTTCATGAATCTCGGTGCATTCTATGTCGTCATGTCCGTTGCAGACCGCATCGGCAGTGAGCACATCGATGATTATCGCGGGCTGGGGAAGCGCGCTCCGGTTGTGGGCGTGGGGCTTTCCGTGTTTCTCGTGTCGCTGACGGGATTGCCGCCGCTCGCGGGATTTGTCGGTAAGTGGATGCTGTTTTCCGCCGTTATTGACGGACAATTCATCTGGCTTGCCATCATCGGTGTCATCAACAGCGCCATCTCCCTGTATTACTACGCGCGTGTCCTGCGGAACATGTATCTCCGAGAGCCAATGAATGGAGATGACAGCCCGATTCATTTCAGCCCGCTTGTGATTGTAATCACAATTCTGTTTATTGTCCCAAACATTGTCTTCGGTTTGTATTTCGGACCCCTGGTTTCCTACGCGCAGCAATCAATCAGGCTTTTCCTGCAGTAGACGGGAGTTGCACGGATGGCTCTCCATGCGTATATTTGATACCAGCAAGTATTAATATCCGGATGCACGATATCCGGGAACCAGCTGCACCTGCAGTTCGTATACAGACGGAGCATTTTCAGTTCACGCGCGATCAGCAACCAGTATAGATGTCGCACCAATCCCCAACAACGAGGTCCGTATGAAAAACGCAGCACTCTTTATCGCTATCGCTCTCGCTTTCACATCGCTGACAGCCTTCACCTTCTCCGGCAGCAATGAATACATTGGATCGAAGAGCTGCAAGGCCTGTCACAGCAATGCGAAGATGGGCGGCACCGCCTACAAGACGTGGGAGAAGGGGCCGCACGCCAAGGCATTCAAGACCTTGCAGACGGCAGAGGCAGACAAGATCGCGAAGGAGAAGGGTTTCAGCACCAAAGCGGCCGAGACCGACAATTGTCTCAGCTGTCATGTCACCGGCATGATGGAGAAAGGCGCGAAATTCGACAAGAAATTTGACAAGACCGAAGGTGTCGGATGCGAAGCCTGCCACGGTGCCGCGAGTGCGTATGCCAAGAAGCATGCAAAGGATGTCGAGGGCGCGAAGAAGCTTGGTCTGGAAACACCGAAGGACAAGGACGCAGAAAAGCTCTGCCTGACCTGCCATAATGAAAAGAGCCCGACGTACAAAAAGTTCGATTTCGCAAAACAGCTCAAGCAGATCGACCACTCCAAGTAAGCCGGACAAACATGTCCATGCGGAAACCGTGATCCATCCCGGATTCCCAACATGACTACCATCAGAGAATCCTGACAATCTCAGACAGCATCGCGCAGCGTGTCCCGTTGAGCAGCGCGGTGCTGTTTCATTTTCTCAACCGAGCTGAGGAAAGCACCTATGAAACATGCTATCGGGTTGCTGGTACTCGCGTTCGTCCTTGCCGCCGGTCTGCAGGCGCAGACCATCAATGGACGATTCGTGACTTCAGCGTACGGATGGGAGAGACAGTTGAAGAGCGGGGAAAGTACCTCGCATATGCGTGCCTATGAGAACGTTCAGCTGAATCTGGGCACCGAGGACATCTCTTTCCATACGTACATGCAGGGATCCACTGATCTCGGTGACGAGTTCGAGGGGGATCCCCATTTCAGGCTTTTCAATGCCTATCTGCGGGTGAAAAATCTCGCAGACATGTTCGACGTGAAACTCGGACGCCAACCGCTGTTCGCAGGCGTCAGCTACGGAACCATTGACGGTGCATCGATCAAGGCGCGTCCATCCGACGGCGTTGAGGTCATGGCCTATGCCGGTGGACTGACACGGCCGTCCCAGGACATCGAGTATTATTTCTTCGACCATGTCGAGGATAACTGGCAGGTCGGTGGACAGGTGCTGCTGTATCTGATCCAGGACACGAAAATCGGTCTGAGCTACATGAACCGTCATCGTGAGACGACACCGTTTTATGCCCTGCAGCCGGATGCCCAGATGGGACCGGTGCAGACGCTGATCGACTACGGGTCACGCGCGAATCAGTACGGCAGTTTCAACATTTCCCACAGCAGCGGAAAGATGTGGCTGTACGGTCGCTTCGACTATGATTTCAACTTCGAACGCACGGCACGGGCTGAAGTCGCGGGATCCTATCAGCTGCTGCACAATCTCGGACTGTCGCTCAACCTGGCGCACCGTGAACCTGTCATCGCGTACAATTCGTACTTCGCCTTGCTCGAAGCGGAAGCGAATCAGGAAGCCGTTCTCGGCGTGGATTACGCCGTGCATCCGAGAGTTTCCCTCCTCGGTCGCTTCTCCACCGTGATGTATGACGACGAGAGCGCCTATCGTGTTTCCATCGGAGCCGTCAACAAGTATGCTTCCGTCATGTACACGAAGGATGTCAGTTACGACGGTGATCTCGATGGTTTCAACCTGCATCTCACCTACCCATTATTGGAGGGGATGCTGGTGCCGCATGTCGGTGCCGTGTACAGCACCTATGCGCTGGCCGCGAACCTCGACGACAATACGAACTGGAATGACCGTGCATCAACCTGGGTGGGGATTGTGGGCACTACGTTCCGTCCGGTCAAAACCGTTTCGGTCGATATCCAGGGGCAATACATGACCAACAGAATCTACCAGTCGGACATGCGTGCATTCGCCCGCATCAATTACTGGTTCTCAAATCCATTCGGACTGGGACAGTAGGAGGGCCGCATGAAACGATATCTCATACCCATTGCCATAACCCTGTCCGCCTTCACCGTTATCGTGTTCGTCATCACTGCGCCCCGCGGTGCGTCCGCAGGTGACGGCGAGGTCTTGTTCTCACACGCTCTGCACAAGGACCTGGCGGATTGTTCCACCTGTCACAATGCTCTCGAAAGCGAAGCGGCAGCAGACAATCTTCTCCCGTCACCCACCGTCTGCGTGGACTGTCATGATGCCTCGGATGTCCGTGGCTACTACTCGCTCGAAGAGGACACCGACCTCGCCGGGTACGTGCTTCCCGTAAGGGATCGCAAGCTGTACTTCTCTCACAAGCAGCATGGGGAAGGACTGGAAATGGACTGCGGGAGCTGCCACGGCGGTATTCTCGCTGACGAGGATTCCGGCATTCCCGCGATGGACGTTTGTTCGCGCTGCCACAACAATGCGGATGCGACCGCTCCCATCGTGCGCAGTGCTGCCGACGAACCGCTGACCATTCCTGCAACGAATCAATGTGAGGCGTGTCACACCACGCTGGCCGGTCTGCATCCGGAGAATCACCGTGTACCGAACTTCATCCAGGAGCACGGAAAGTTCGCCATGAACGGGGAAGCGGATCGCGACTGCGCCGTCTGCCATTCCCAGAGTTTCTGCCAGGAATGTCACACGCCGACGAACGACGTCCCCGGCATGGTCACGACGGATGAATTCTACATGAGTGGGTGGCCTCGGGGCGAAAAAATCGACGATGGAAATCTGCTTACCGTCCAGAAGGCTCATCCGCTCACATATCGGTACACACACGGATTTGATGCGAGGGCCAAGTCCACGCGTTGCGAAACCTGCCATGAACCGGAATCCTTCTGTACACCCTGTCATCAGAACGGGTATGACGCCACGGGAATGCGTATTGTCCCGCAGTCACATCAGCTTGCAGGATTTGCGACCGCCGGTGGCGGAGAAGCCATGAATCGACACGGGAAGCTGGCGAAGATGGACATGGAGAGCTGCGTCACCTGCCATAACGTCGATGGCGGAGATCCGATCTGTGCCGGCTGTCATCTCACCGGAGCAGCAACGGGAGGTATGTGATGAAACATGAAATGAATATCTTGCTCATCTCTCTGTTGGCCGTTTGTCTCCTCGCCGCATGCAGCAGCGAGTTGAATGACCCGGAGGACCTTCCCGGATCGCCGCAACTCTACGGTGTGCACGGTGAAGGATACCTTCTCTTCGGATCTTCCAATTTCCATGGATACGATATCCGCGACAATCTCGGCGGCGACATTACCGGCTGCCGTACATGTCATGGGAACGAGTATGCCGGCGGCCGTACCGGACAGAGCTGCAACGCCAGTGGCTGTCATGTGGCGGAGGACGGCGGACCGGAGGCCTGCTACGTCTGTCACGGAGATTCCTACACGAAAAAGATCTACCCCCAGGAGTATCCGTCGCACGCAACGCATCTCGAAGGCGGGGACTACAGCGCGACGACCATCGCATGTGGGGACTGTCACACGCTGCCTTCGAATTACGAAGACCCGGCGCATCTCGATGACGCAACACCCGGCCGCGCGGAAGTTCTTCTCCGGAACGCTCTCGCGTCCGTGAAGACCAATGGCACCGTCGGTACTCCTGCATACGATGGGGGGGGCGGAACCTGCGCGAATACATACTGTCACGGCAATTTCACCAACGGGAACAATCTGACCGTTGCATGGAAGGAAATGAACCAGGCCTCTTGTGGAAGCTGCCACGGCCAGGCGGTGGGGAACCCGCTTCCCGGCGGATCACATCCACAGAACGGCAACTGCAGTGCGTGTCATACCGGTGTGATCGATGCAAACCGGACCATCATTGACAAGTCACTCCATGTCAACGGTATCCTCAATGTTTTCGGACAGGCGCGCAGGGACTGGTAATTCGTCCCCTCTTCCAGAAAACGGAAAAAGCCTCCGCAGTACGCTTACTGCGGGGGCTTTTTCGTTGGAGGTCTTCCCGTTTGTTCCTCAGCAGGTTTTTTCTTCCTGGCTGATTGCATCCACGACGGCGATGGCAATCATGTCGACGATTTCCTTCACCTCGGCACCACGCTGCAGGACGTGCACCGATTTGCACATCCCGTTCAGTATCGGTCCGATGGGCTGGAGGCCACCGATGCGGCTGAGCAGTTTGTAGGCAATGTTGCCGGAATTCAAATCCGGGAAGATGAGCACGTTTGCACCACCCTTCAGCACGCTGAACGGGAAGGTCTCATCGATGATCTCCGGTACCACCGCAGTGTCGGCCTGCATCTCTCCGTCGACCATGAGGTCCGGACGACGTTCGCGAATGAGGTCGAGCGCTCTCCGCATCTTCATGGCGGAGGCCTCACGGTTGCTGCCGAAATTGGAGTAGGAGAGGAGCGCCACGCGTGGTACAACATCGAACTTCTCGGCGAGTTCGGCTGACTGCAGGGTGATATCGGCGATGTCCTCGGCTGTCGGATCGATATTGACCGTCGTATCGGCAAGAAAATACGGTTGCTTCTTGGTCGACAGCATGTAGAGACCGGAGACCTTGTTGAAGCGTTTGTCGCGACCGATGATCTCGAGAGCGGGACGCACCGTGTCCGGATAATGGGAAGTGTATCCGGAAATCATGCAGTCGGCATCACCGGTATGAACCATCATTGCGGCGAAATAATTGCGGCGCGTCAGGATGTTGCGGCGAGCGTAGTACGGTGTGACACCCTTGCGTTGGCGCAAGCGATAATATTCCTGTATGTACTGGTCCGTGCGGCTATGATTTCGCGGATCGACAATCTCAATCCCCTCGAGATCGATGCCGTGCGCTTCAGCGACGCGACGGATCTCCGCTTCTTCGCCGAGAAGCATGGGTTTCGCAATCCCTTCGTCAAGTGCAACCTGCGCCGCCTTGATGACGCGGTATTCCTCGCCCTCCGCCAGCACGATGCGTTTCGGATTGTTCGAGGCTTTGGAATACATTCGGGCGATCAATTCCTGTGTCCTTCCCATGCGGATGTCGAGCTGCATGCGATATGCATCGAAATCCTCTATCGGTGTGCGCGCGACGCCGGTATCCATGGCAGCTTTCGCGACCGCGGGTGCGACCCAGGTCAGAACCCGGGGATCGAACGGTTTCGGGATGATGTACTCGCGTCCGAATGTCATCTCCTTCACACCGTAGGCACGCTTCACGCTGTCCGGCACTTCCTCCTTGGCGAGATCGGCGAGCGCTTTTGATGCGGCTTTTTTCATCTCCTCGTTGATCGCTGTTGCGTGCACATCGAGAGCACCACGGAAAATGAACGGAAAGCCGAGCACGTTGTTGACCTGGTTGGGATAATCCGAACGGCCTGTCGCCATGATGATGTCCGTGCGCGCAGCGGTAGCATCTTCATAGGTAATTTCGGGATCGGGATTCGCCATGGCGAAAAGGATGGGATCATCGGCCATGGAGCGAACCATGTCCTGATTGACCACACCGCCCTTGGATAGGCCGAGGAAAACGTCCGCACCTTTGAGCGCCTCCGCGAGGGTTCGTGCCTCCGTATCGGCGGCCATATCCTCCTTGAATTCGTTCATGTGGTCCGTCCGACCCTTGTAGATGACACCGACGGAGTCACACATGATGACGTTTTCCTTCTTGACGCCAAGACTGATGTGGAATTTTGCACAGGCGATGCCGCTGGCTCCCGCGCCGTTGTACACCACCCTGATCTCGTCCATTTTTTTCCCGGTAATTTCGCAGGCGTTGATCAGCGCCGCACCGCTGATGATGGCAGTCCCGTGCTGATCATCATGGAATACCGGGATATTCATCGTTCGCTTCAGCTCATCTTCGATGTAGAAGCAGTCCGGACCCTTGATATCCTCGAGATTGATGCCGCCGAACGTCGGCTCCATGAGCTGACAGGCCTTGATGATTTCCTGAATATCCTTGCTTTTCAGCTCGATATCGAATACGTCGATGTCGGCGAAGGTTTTGAACAGCACGCCCTTTCCTTCCATGACCGGCTTGCCGCCCATCGGACCGATATCGCCGAGGCCGAGGACGGCTGTGCCATTCGAGATAACGGCGACGAGATTTCCTTTTGCGGTGTACTCGAACACCTTGCTTTCGTCCTTTTCAATCTCCCTGCAGGGCTCTGCGACACCCGGTGTGTAGGCCAGCGAGAGATCACGCTGGGTGACGCAGGGCTTTGTCGTAATGACTTCGATTTTGCCCTTGCGGCCCATGCTGTGATACTCAAGGGCGTCTTCCTTCCTGATCTTCATGGAATAACTCCGTTGCTGATGGTGCGGATTCTATGCGTGAGAATGGAGAGCAGTGGTTCCGTACCGGAATGTAGCAAAAAGCCCGCATCGAAAAAATTCACGGGTCCGATTCTCCCGTTTTCGTCTGAATCGGAAGTGAATCGAATGCGTGAAGGACGTCATCGACAGTGATGGCACGGAGGCAGGCGAAATGACGCCGGGGACAATCCGCCCGTCCGATGTGCGTGCAGGGACGACAGGGAAGGCCGTCCACTTCCACAACAGCTGCGGTGGTATGGTAAGGGAAGAAACCGAATTCCCGCACGGTACTGCCGAACACGGCAACGACGGGTTTCCCTACTGCTGTCGCCATGTGCATCAGTCCGCTGTCATTCGTGAAGAGCACATCGCAGAATTCCATGGCTGCCGCGGTTTCCAGAAGGGATAACCGTGTCGTGCAGTCATGAATCCTGGCCGGATGCAGTCGCTTGATGCGCTCCGCAATCGCATGGTCATCTTCCGAACCGAAGATCGCAAGGTCGTACCCGCGATGCAACAGACGGACCGCCAACGTGACCCACCCCTCCGTGGGCCAGCGCTTGGTGAAATGTTTCGCCCCGGGACACAGCCCTGCCAATGGCATGCCGATGCGCCGTCCTGCAGCGTGGAGCGCGAGCCGGGCGATGCCGTGTCTGTCTTCGGGGATTCGGAGTTCGGGACCGGAGGTATCCGGTTTCAGCGCAAAGGTCCTCGCGGTCTCGATGTAGCGATCGGGGACGGGAAGGATGTCGTGATACAGATTGACATGCGCGGTGACGAGAAGCAGCCGGCGCCAGGAACGCTTGTCGATCACGAAGGTGCGACGGGAAAGTCCGTTGCGGAGCACGCGGGTGCGGAAATTGTTGTGCAGATCGAATACGGCATCGTACCGCTCACTCAGCAACATAAGGTTCAGAGTACGCAGGGCGGTCCGACCTGCATCCGGATCGATCGTGATCAGACGATCGACATGTGGATGGGAATGGAGAAGTTCCGCGAATTCCCTCCGCACGGCGTAATGCAGTTCACATCCGGGGAAGCGCTGCTTGAAAACCCGCAGAAACGGGGTCGTCAGGATGATGTCCCCGATGGAGCTGAGGCGAAGAACAAGAACTTTGGCAGGGGCGTGTGCTGTCATGTGTGCGGATCTGAGCGTCTGCACAAATGTACAAAAAAATTCCCGTCCCACTGCGGGCGGGACGGGATGCTCATGCTGAGTGCGTCAGCATGTCAATATTCGGCTGCGGCCTCAGCGCGGCACGCGGACGGAACGGGAGATGATGTGGAACTCGCGCGGGATCGCATCGCCCTGGGTTTTCGCCTGATCGGGATTCTCGGGGAGAAACTCCTCGAGCATGCCGAATACGGTGATCTCCTTGCCTGTCACATCGGTACTGACGGTGAGACGGTCGTCGAGAAGTATGACCTTCGCCTTCTGCCCGCCATCCGTCAAAATGACCCAGCAGTCGTCACCGGGACATTTTTGTGCGATACCCGTCAGCTGCATTTCCATACCGCGGACCTGATCGAATTTCTGAATGGCTTCGCCGAGGCGGAACTTCTCGAGAATATCGGGCATCGGCTCGCCGTACACCATGTACTCCTCTGTGATTTCGGTGACATGTGCATCGGTCGATACGTCACCGGCAGGAGAAACGACACCGTCCGTTTGCGCGTACCCGGTGGATGCAGTGAATGTGAGAATGGCAAGCAACAGAACTATTTTGCGCATATCGGTTCTTTTCGAAAGTGGAACATGAATTGAAATGTACTTCAGGAAACGGTCCCGGACAAATAGTCGTCGGGGCATTTTTCTCGGGTCCGGGGAATGACTATTTTTCCGTATTACGCTCGAATGAACCACAACAGGAATACACGTGCAGGACTTTGAACATCTGGAGCGCCCGATTGTTCCCGGGCTCGACGCCATTCTCGGGGATCCCATCGCTGTTCTCGACGACGGCTTTGTCCGTGTCGTCGATTACATGGGAGATGACAACTCCATCGTACAGGCGGCGCGCGTCTCTTACGGGAAGGGGACGAAGAAGCTGCGACAGGACCGCGGGCTCATCCGGTATCTCCTGCGGCATCATCACACGACACCGTTCGAGATGTGCGAAATCAAGCTGCATGTCCGCGTACCGATGGACGCCTGGAGGCAGTGGATTCGTCACCGGACCGCGAATGTGAACGAGTACTCCACCCGCTATTCCATCGCCATCGACGCGGCGCAGCGCACCGCCCCCGACCAGTGGCGCCTGCAGGCCGTCAGCAACCGGCAGGGAAGCGAGGGATTCGTGCATCCCGAACAGGGAGCACATTTCACGGCACAGGAAACCGAACTGCACGACACCGCCCGGCGCATCTACAATGAGCGTATCGAAGCCGGTGTGGCGCGTGAGCAGGCACGCAAGGATCTTCCGCTCGCCACCTATACCGAGGCCTACTGGAAGATCGATCTGCACAATCTGCTGCACTTCCTGCATTTGCGCATGGATCCGCATGCGCAGTATGAAATCCGGGCCTACGCGGAGGTCATCGGCAATGAAATCGTCGCCCGCTGGTGTCCCCTGGCCTGGCAGGCCTTCATGGATTACCGTGTCCACGGGATGTCGCTCACGGATCTCGACAGCCGCATCATTGCCGCCATCGCCGCCGGAGATGCCGACCGCGCCGTCGACATCGCCATCGACGCCGAAATCCTTCCACCCCGTGGGGAGGAAGTCACACGCAACATGGAGCGGGAGGAGGTGGAGGAAAAACTCAGGCGGTTGGGGATGGAGATTCCGTGGGGATGATGGTGGAATGGCAGGATAGCAGGATAGCAGGATAGCAAGATGGCAGGATGGCAGGATGGCAGGATGGCAAGATGGCAAGATGGCAAGATGGAAGAGTCGGCAATACGATCCACTTGAACATCTTTCCATTTTGCTATTTTGCCATCTTGCCATTGATTATCATTCGCAATCAAGGATGACGCATAACCAAACGCGATGAATACTGATGGATAACAAGATCATCTTCTCCATGGTCCGCGTCAGCAAGATCCACAAGCCGAACAAAACGGTGCTGAAGGATATTTCGCTGTCGTTTTTCTACGGGGCCAAGATCGGTGTGCTGGGACTCAACGGCGCCGGAAAATCCACCCTGCTGCGCATCATCGCCGGAGAGGACGAGGACATCCTCGGCGAAGTGACGGCCAACAAGGACATCACCTTCGGCCTCATGCCGCAGGAGCCGCGGCTCGATCCCGACAAAACCGTGCGCGACGTGGTGGAGGAGGGCGTGCAGGAGACCGTCGACCTGCTGCGCGAATATGAGGAAGTCAGCGCGGCGTTTTCCGAGCCCGACGCGGATTTCGACGCGCTGATGGACCGCCAGGCGAAGCTGCAGGAGCGCATCGAGCAGCAAGACGCCTGGGATCTCGACAGTCGTCTCGAGATGGCCATGGACGCGCTTCGCTGTCCGCCGCCCGAGACGTCGATCTCCGTGCTTTCCGGCGGCGAACTGCGCCGCGTTGCCCTGTGCCGGCTCCTGCTCATGAAACCCGACGTCCTGCTCCTCGACGAGCCGACGAATCACCTCGACGCGGAGTCCGTCGCCTGGCTCGAGCAGCATCTCGCGCGCTACGAAGGCACGGTCATCGCCGTCACGCACGACCGCTATTTTCTCGACAACGTGGCGGGATGGATTCTCGAACTCGACCGCGGCGAGGGTATTCCGTTCAAGGGGAATTACACCGCCTGGCTCGAGCAGAAGCAGGCGCGTCTCGCCGTGGAAGAGAAGCAAGAGAGCAAGCGGCAGCGCGCCCTGGCACAGGAACTGGAGTGGGTGCGCATGAATCCGAAAGGACGCCATGCCAAGAGCAAGGCGCGCATCTCCGCCTACGAGAAGCTGCTCGACGAGGAGCACGAAAAGGCGCGGGAGGATATCGAGATCTTCATCCCCACGGGGAAGCGCCTCGGCGACGTGGTGGTGGAGGCCGAAGGCCTCACCAAGGCCTACGACGACAATCTGCTGTTCGAGAACCTGAGTTTCTCCCTGCCGCCTGGCGGTATCGTGGGCGTCATCGGACCCAACGGAGCGGGTAAGACCACGCTCTTCCGGCTCATCACCGGACAGGAGGAGCCCGATGCCGGCAGCATCAATCTCGGCAAGACCGTGGAGCTGGGATACGTCGATCAGAAGCGTCCGCTGGACCCTGACAACACCATCTGGGAGGAAATCACCGGCGGAGAGGAGACCATGAAGCTCGGCGACCGCGAGGTGAACTCCCGCACATACGTGGCGCGCTTCAACTTCAGCGGATCCGATCAGCAGAAGCGCACCGACATGCTCTCGGGCGGCGAGCGCAACCGCGTGCACCTTGCCAAGACGCTCAGGGAAGGCGCCAACGTCCTGCTTCTCGACGAACCCACCAACGACCTCGACGTCAATACCCTCCGTGCGCTGGAGATTGCCCTGCAGAACTTCGCCGGTTGCGCTGTCGTCATCTCCCACGATCGCTGGTTCCTCGACCGCATCGCCACGCACATCCTCGCCTTCGAAGGCGACAGCCAGGTCGTGTGGTTCGACGGCAATTACAAACTGTACGAGGAACACCGCCGCGAGCGCCTTGGTATCGATGCTGATCGGCCGCACAGGATCAAGTACAAGCGCCTGACTCGCGAGTAGCATCTGCAGCAGACGTTGACCATTCCCTCATCCGGTTTCAGAGAAGTGCAAAGGACAAAGTGCAAAGTGCAGGCGTGCCGCGAAACGCATGCGGTATTGGCGCACGGATGAGCGCCCAATTCAGTCCAGGAGCA
>JAFGKR010000067.1 GCA_016928515.1 Bacteroidota bacterium
GCAGAGGCCTTGCGGCGGCGCTGCTGCTGGATGACACGTTGCTTGCCCAGCCGCAGCCATTGCACGAGCGGGATGTGCGCCGGACAGATGAACGCACAGCTGCCGCATTCCATGCAGACGGTGATGCCAAGCTCCTCGGCCTCCTCGAGGCGGTTCAGTTCCGCAAGGCGCGCAAGACGTGTCGGGAGCAGATGCAGGGGACAGGCGTCGACACATTTCCCGCAACGGAGACAAGCGGTTTCCTCCTGTGCGCGCACTTCATCGCGGGTTAAAACCACGATTCCCGATGTGGCCTTCATGATCGGGGCATTGAGGTCGTATTGCGCCACACCCATCATCGGTCCACCGACAATGACTTTGGCTGCATCCTCGGTCAGTCCTCCACAGAACGCAATCACATCCGTAATGGGCGTCCCGACAGGGACAAGGAGATTTTTCGGTGTGCGGATGCCACGGCCGGTGATCGTCACCGCGGCCGTAAGCGATGCTTCGCCATTGGCCACGGCATCGTAGACTGCAACAGCGGTACCGATGTTCTGAATCACCACTCCCACATCAAGCGGAAGCTTGCCGGGGGGGACTTCACGTCCGTTAACGGCCTTGATGAGCATCTTCTCCGCCCCCTGCGGATACTTTGTCTGCAGGGCGCAGACGGAGATTCCCGGGAGACCTGCAACCGCCTGTTCCACAGAAGCGATGGCTGCGGGTTTGTTGCGTTCGATGCCGATCACACCCGTATCGACGCCAAGTGCACGCATGATCAGCTGCAATCCTGCGACGACGGCATCGGGCCGCTCGATCATGAAGCGATCGTCCCGGGTCAGGTAGGGCTCGCACTCGCAGCCGTTGATGATGACGGCATCGAGCTTCTTCCCTTCCGGCGGGCTCAGCTTCACGAAGGTGGGGAAGGCCGCACCGCCCTGTCCGACAATACCCGCTTCCTTGACCCGGGAGCGAATTTCCTCCGGTGTCACCGCTGCCGGATCGAGCGGTAGCATGGTGACATCTGCGGGGAGCTCTTCACCGTCCTTTGGAGCCGCCGGTACGATGACGATCGCATCCTTCCGGTAGCCGCTGCTGTTCGGCTCGCTGCCAATGCTTTTGACCGTGCCGGTAATGGTGCTGTGGATGGGAGCGGAAATGAATCCGTCGGCTTCGGCAATCACCTGGCCGCGCGCAACCGTGGCACGCTTTTCCACCAGGGCTCTCGCCGGTTTGCCGAGATGCTGCGAGAGCGGGAGGATCACCATGCTCGGAAGGGGCATGGTTTCAAACGCGCTGTGCTCGCTGAGTTCCTTTTCTTCGGGGGGATGCACCCCGCCGGGGAATGTCCTGAACTTCATAGATTGAACGTATGTGGTGTGAACATCAATGCAGGGAGGATTCGGGAGAAATGTGGAGAGAGGACATGAAACCTCGCATGCTCTGTCTATCATTACAAATTTCCTTATTTCTTCAAACTTTTCAAAACCCGATTATCCGCTATTCCGTCGTCAAGTGGCGGACAAACCATACTGACGGTTTGACATCTCGGGTGGAATGGGGCGGGAACGCAACGACGATCGACGTATGCCCTTGATGTTCAAAGCGTTTCGCATGGCTTTCAACCCGTCCTCCCGTTCACTCTGTCCATGTGAGCCCTCGTCTCGCCAGGTACCGCACCCGCTCCCTGTGCGCGCAAGCCGTGTGCTCACCAGCGACACTGCATGATCCTTCTCGTCCAGTGGAAGCGAGTTCCCCCGGTGCCGCGGATTCCGTATATTTATTTTTGCACGAAATGTGCCGATTTCTCATCGAACCGTCGAAACCATGATCGTCATGAAATTCGGCGGCACGTCGCTGGAAGACGCAGCCGCCATGGCCAATGCCTGCGACATTATCCGCAGCCGCAGCAAGCGGCAGCCGGTTGTCGTCCTGTCCGCTGCTTCAGGCATCACCAACGCACTGATACGCTGCGCTGAACTGGCGGCACAGGGCAAACGAGCTGAAGCCGAGGCAATCCTCCGCGACAAAATCATCGAGCGACACTACGTGCTCATCGCCAATCTGATCAAGGGACTGCGCGAGCAGGACACGCTTATCCGGCAGTTCAAGATCTACGACGAGGAACTTCGCAGTCTGATCTACGGGATTTCCATCACCGGAGATCTTTCTCCCCGTGTCCTCGATTTCGTGATGTCCTACGGTGAACGCATGTCCACCGCCATCGCCACCGAAGCGTTGCGCGAACGGAATATTCGCGCGGAACTGGTGGACGCTCGCCGCTGCATCGTCACCAACGCCGCATTCGGCAAGGCGGAGCCACTCTTCGACGCCACCCGCGAAGCCTGCGAGGCCATCATTCGTCCGCGCGTCGATCAAGGCATTCTCCCCGTGCTACAGGGTTTCATCGGAGCAGATGAGCACCATGTCACCACGACGCTTGGCCGCGGCGGCAGCGATTTCTCGGCGGCGATCATCGGCACCGTGATGAACGCCGAGGACATCGAGATCTGGACGGATGTCGACGGCATGCTCACCGCCGATCCGAAAATCGTGCCGAACGCCCTGCGCATCAAGGAGATGTCCTTTCGCGAAGCTTCGGAGCTCGCCTATTTCGGCGCGAAGGTGTTGCATCCGAGCACCCTGTTGCCTGCGATCGAGAAAGACATCCCCGTCCACATTCTCAACTCCCACCGCCCCCAGGTCGACGGCACTCTCATCCGGCGCAACATCGCACCGGCGGATATCGCCGTAAAATCCATTTCCTTCAAGCGAAGCATCACTATCCTCAACATCACTTCCACACGCATGCTCGGCAGCTACGGCTTCATGAAGAAGATCTTCGACATCTTCAACGAGTATCAGACCTCGGTGGACCTCGTCACCACATCGGAAGTCAGTATCTCGCTCAGCATCGAAAGCGCACCACACCTTGATGCGCTCGTGCGGGAGCTGCGGAAGTACGGAGAGCTGACCATTCTGCGCGACAAGGCCATCATCTGTATCGTCGGGGAACGCCTGCGTTCGGAGATGGGCATCGCAGCACGCGTGTTCTCCCGTCTGCGGGATATCCCCATCGACATGATCAGTCACGGCGCCTCCGAAATCAACATCACCTGCGTCATCGACGAAGCCCGCATCCCTGAAGCAGTGATGGAATTGCATCAGGAATTCTTCACCGCCATTTCGGAACCCGGCATCTTTGAATAATTTCCCGCAGCCATGCCGGGTTTTTATATCTGCACCGGGTATTCGCAGCTTTGAACAGGTCCCGGCATTCAGTATTTTCCCGCGATACTGAATCAACACAACCCGTTGCTTTCATGACCTTCACCGACGGATTCACATACCGTGACAGTGTACTCACGTGCGACGACATCCCGTTGACGGATATTCTTCGCGAGACAAAAACACCGGTGTACATATATTCCCTGCGTGCCGTGCTCGACCGGCTGGAACAGCACCGGAATGCTTTCGCAGGACTCAATCATCACGTGTGCTATGCAGTGAAGGCCAATCCTTCCCTCCCTCTGCTGCAAGTCCTAGCACAAGCAAAGGCCGGGTTCGACGTGAATTCCCGCGGCGAGTTGTTCCGCGCGCTGCGTGCAGGTGCAGATCCGTCACGGATCATCATGACGGGCGTGGGGAAATCGCGTGAGGATATCGAGGACGGCCTGGCCGCCGGCATCGGATGGTTCAACGCGGAATCCGCCAGCGAGTGCCGGCTGATCTCCGAAATCGCATCGGCTCACGGAAGCACGGCCACGCTCCTGCTCCGCCTCAATCCGGATGTCGATGCCGGCACGCATCCGTACATCTCCACCGGTGAATCCGATCACAAATTCGGACTCAGTGCAGCAGACATCCGCTCTCTCGCCGCTCAGGCATCCTGGCTCCCCGGTGTGCATATTGGCGGACTCGCCTTCCATCTCGGATCACAGATTTTTTCCGCCCTCCCCTACCGCGAGGCCCTCCGCCATCTCATGCGAACACTGGAAGACATCACTCCACTGCTGGAGCTGCAGCATCCCGTGATCGACATCGGCGGTGGGTTCGGCGTGCCGTATGAAGAGGATGGCGAGTCCCTCGATCCCGGCATCATCGCCGAAATGCTACTCGACCTGCTGGGACCGCAGAGCGACGACGTGACGCTGATCACGGAACCGGGACGTTCGCTCGTCGCGAACGCCGGGATTCTGGTCTCAACTGTTGAACACGTCAAACCGGCACACGACCGCATTTTTCTCGTTCTCGATGCCGGTATGAACGATCTTCTGCGGCCCGCTCTGTACAACGCGGATCACGGGATTGTCCCTCTGCGGGAATCCCTTGGAACGGTCACGGTGTTTTATGATGTGGTCGGCCCCGTTTGCGAATCAAGTGATACCTTCGCCCGACGCTACCCCTTGCCGGAACTCGACCGTGGGGATACCGTAGCGCTACTCTCCGCAGGCGCATACGGCGCGAGCATGAGTTCCACCTACAATTCGCGACCGCTTGCACCGGAGGTCGTGGTGCTGAACGGCAGATGGCATCTGGCCAGAGAACGCCAACCCCTGGAAGATCTCCTGCGTGGGGAACGACCGTTTACAGCACCAGAAGCACCCCGAGCGTAACCTCGAACCCGGAGACGGACCACTCACCCCTCTCCCGCACATCGTTCAACGGGATCGTGAACAGAATTTCGGGATTGGCATAGAGAAGGGAGCTGAGCACGAACAACGCGCCTGCACCGGCGCGAAAAGAAAAGAAATTCCCCGCGTCCGGGATCTCACTGTCAATAAGTATATGCGACCGGCCGCCGTCCGTGAATTCGATTTCCGCGGGGGAGAGGATGATCTCGCGCTGTTCCTGATGTTTCGACATCAGGATACTGTAGGACGGCCCGAGCGTGACATAAACACCCGGCGTCAGAACGTCATACGTCAACAGCATCTCAACACTGAACGTCTCGAGCGTGACCGCGAAGCGCTCCTCCAGGCTGAGGAGCAGAACCTGATTGTCGCGTCCGAGCACAGGATATGATTCGTACTCAGCGGGATACTCACCGTTGAATTGCTCGAACATCAGTCCGGGACGCAGCGAAAATTCCGTCGTCACCGGAATCACCATGCGCAGTCCCGCAGACCGTCCCAATCCGTTCCCTCCAGTGAACGAGCAGCAATCAAATTGCGCGTCACTGGTCATGTATGTTCCCTGATGCCAGGAGAAATTCATCCCACCCACGAGACCGATTTTCGTCCGAAGGATATCCTCCGGTTCCTCCCACTGCGCTGCGGCGGTGCACGGCAGGAGCGACAGGCATGCGAACAGGACAAGAGTGTATCTCATCCGTCACCTCAGCAGCAGGAGTGAACAGATCCGCAGCGCTCCTCCCGCCAGCAGGCGACAGAGATAGGAACCCTCGGGAAGACTCGTGGCGTCGAAGCGAAGCTGATGGGTGCCCGCAGACCACGGACCGTCGGCAAGGAGAGCAACCTCCTCGCCCAGCATGGTGTGGACGGAGAGCCGCAGGGACATGTCCTTCCGGATGGAAAACAGGATGGTTGCGGTACTGTGCATCGGATTCGGGAAACCGGAGATGGAGACGTCCGCATCACGATCAGAGATATCGACAAGGCGGAGATCCTGATAACAGAGACTGTCCGCAACGAAGCGGCCTTTCAGAAAAATCCCGCCGCGTGGAAGCCCCTCCGCGAAACCTGAGGACAGGAGCGTCAGGTCTGAAGACAGCGCGTTCCCGTGTAACACAAGAAAGCGGGCATTGACGAGAATACTGTCCGTCATCGGACTGACGAGCGGCAGCGTTCCGCGAACACGGAATTCCACCTGGGCGGGCGCAACGCTGAAATCGGGCAGCATATCGACGGCGACATCTCCCATCCCCGCCGTAAGAGAGGCCCCGTGTGTGACGTCGGAGAGCGGATACAGCATTGTTTTGTTGAACTGCATGCGAAAATGATAGCTGCGCACATCGTAGGATGCGGGGATATCGCCAAAGACACGGATCGGTACGTCGACGACACTGCCGGGCCTACCGGTCACCGTCGTGCCGATGCCGAGTGCAAGGCTGTCCCACCCGAACGCCGATGCGCGAATCTGCAGGGAATCCCGTGTGCCTGCATGATAGACGATAGTGATCACAGCGGAATCGGCACCCAGGTGACGGGCCTGAAAACACAACTCGAGAAGGGCGCTGGTGTCCGTCGGTATGGTATCGGGGAAGTCGACCGGAAACGGTTCGACAGGATTTCGCACCGCGAGGAGAGCGACAGGGACGGAGATGTTGTTGTGCAGGAGAATGGACCGGCAACGGTCACTTCCTACCGGTATCTGCCCGAAATCCACCTTCTCCGGATCGACGGTCAGCCCCTGTGCCCCGAGAAAGGCCGGCCCTGCAGTCGCAATGAAAAACACCAGCAAGCAGATGCGAATCATGGGGATGCCGACCTACAATAGAACAAGTGGAATATGCAGCAGCGCCCACAGGCCATACCGCCACGCCGCTTCACGTCGCAGCCGGGAAGCCAGAATCGAAAAGTATATCCCCTTCGCGATGGTATTGCTCATCATCGCGAGCATGATCGGCATGACGAACGAAGAGATCTGCGCACCATCCTGTACCAGTGAAAGGATGAAGGGATCAATATCGACGACGCCGACGATCAGGGAAAGAATCATCAGTCCTGCCGATCCGAAAGCATCCCGTGCGACGGAGGTAAGCACGGTCAGCAAAACGAACACCGCCGCAAAGATCAATGCCGGCTTGAGCTCAAACGGATTCTCCAGCGAGGAAATCGAATCGACCTCCGTGCCGGTCTCCCTGCTTTCGAAGCGAATTGCAAGTGCACCGCCTACACCGGCAAGAACGACGCAGCGCCACCAGACGGCCAGTGCAGCATCAGGATTCAGGAACCAGATCAATACGAGAATGCGCAGATACATCATCCCGCTTGCCAACAGTGACATTTGCAGCGCGCTGAAGGCGCGATCCTGGCTGTGTTGTGCGACGCGTCCCGCAGCGATGCTGACAGCGGTGCTCGAAACGATGCCGCCGAAAATGCCGGAAAGCCAGAGTCCAAGCCGCCTGCCGTAACGCTTCGTCAGGAAGTACCCGACAAACCCGATACTTGAGACCAGAATGACGATCTGCCAGATGCGCGTCGGATTGAGTCTGAACTCCGTAAACTCCCGATTCGGCAGAGCCGGCAGAATGATAGCCGTGATGACGAGGAATTTCAGGACCGCGAGGAACTCCGACGTATCGAGGCGATCCACAAAACGCTCGAGATCCCCCTTCTCCGAGAGCAGAATGGTGTTGATCACACCCAGGGTGATCGGTACCCAGACGTCGGTCAGCAGTGTAAGTGCACCGACGACGAAAGTCAGAATCGCGGAGACCTCGCTCGTCCAGCCGAGTCGACCTTCGCGAATCTTGGCAAGATAACCGGCCAATGCAAGGGCTGTGAGTGACAGCATACCGACAGGCAGTCCCCATTCCACGTCGATACGATAGAGCCAGGCACAGGCAAAACCGTACAGACTGATGATCGTGTATGTACGGACACCTGCAAACACTCGCCCGCTCTTGCGTTCTGCTCCGGAGCTCTCACGCTCGAGACCGATCAGGAAGCCGAGCCCGAGCGCAATGAGAAATCGCAGTTCCAGTGTCCAGTCAATGGATGGCATGCTGATATGACGTCAGTTCATCAGGCCGCGAACCCGCACGATCTCCTTTTCCGCCTGTGATTTAAAGCGGGCATCGAGACCGGGCGTGTCGATGATTTTCTGGTACATGTCCAGAGCGAGATCGAATTTCGATTGCTTCTCGTAGGCCTGCCCCGCCATGTAGTAAGCGGATGCGGTCCAGTCGATTTCCGTTTTTCCGATGACCAGATATGGCACCTTGAGGAACTCCAGCGCAGCCTGCGAGAAGTCGCCCTTGGAGAAGTAGCACTCGCCGATGCCGTAACGGATCTCTGCCTGATCATCGGGCGGAGCTTCAGCCAAAAGACTTTCGTAATGCGCGATCGCCTGGTCGAAATAGGCAAGTTGATAGTAATACGTCCCGAGATTGACACGTTTGCGGAAGGCGGTGACATCACCGGGCCAGGTTTCGACGAAGCGTTTGGTCATCTCCAGCGCGGCATCATACGTTCGTAATGCTTCGTAGGAACGAATCAATCCGTTCATCGCCTCCTTCAGTGTTGCCTCCGGAATGTCTCCCGCCTCGACCACCGCCTTGAACTGCACGGCCGCCTCCTGGTATTTTTCCGCGCGCATGGACATCCGCGCCATTGCCATCATGGCCTGCAGCGCCGCCTCCGTACCGGGATAGCGGTCGACGACATTCTCATACTGTTTCTTCGCATCGGCATTCCGGCTCTGAGCTTCGTAACAGCGTCCGTTCCAGTACCTGCCCAACGCGGCGATTGCGCGGACGTCGGAATCCTCCACATCCTCAAAAATATCCTGCGCCATGCGATAATCGCCCTTCCGGAAAAAGTGCTTTCCTCGCTCCAAATCGAACTCATCGAAGGCAGCTTCGGCATCCGGCCAGGCGGTCCGAAAGGCATCGATACGGGAGCCTGCCTCCTGAAGCTTGTCATCGCGGTACAGAGCCACAATGATGCGGGATTGTGCATATTGTCGTTCGAACGGTGTGGCAGCGGCTTGGTCGAGGCGTTCATACAGAGCGATCGCGCGCTGCGGTTTCCCGCTCTCCAAAAGCAGATCCGCTGCGTCACGCAGGGCGTCGCCGCCCTGTTTCATTGTCCCTGCCTGCTGCAGATACACCGTTGCCAACTCGATCTTCCCTTCGTCCTTGTACATCTGACCGAGCGCGTACAACACCTCAGCCGTATGCGGAGCGGAGGGAAATTCCGTGGTATACCTGAGCAATGCGCGCTTGGCGGCATCGCGGTCTCTCGCACGAGCCAGCGCGACTGCATTCGCGTACAGATATTCCTGGATGAGTTCGCTCTCGAGGAAAGGATTCCGCTCCGCGGTTTCCAGCTCACGCCCGGCCCGCTGCACCGCTTCCCCGTGTCGCCCGCTTTCCCCGAGCACGGCGATGCACTCGAGCCGCGCCGAATCCGCCACGGATGCGTAAGAGAAATCACGTGCGAGACGATCGAGAATACGCGTGGCATCCTCGTACCGTCCGACGCGTGCGAGGATTCGCCCTTCGAGAAGCAGGGCGTCCGCGATGAACCGTCCGTTCGGTGCTGCGGACCGATAGGCGGACAGGTCCGCGAGTGCTTCTTCGTATCTGCCGAGGGCAGCGCGGACACGTGCACGACCGTACCATGCGTCAGCTACGGCGGCCGCGTCGATCACGCGAGAAAATTCCTTCTCTGCTTCTGCGTGACGGCCGATCGCCGTCAGCGCGCTGCCGGAGGCAATCAACACTTCATCACGATGGGAAGAGGGGTTCAGAGCCAGGAAGGCAGCTGCGGCATCGAGCACGTCAGTATGACTGGCGTTGGCGGACTGCAGCTGGAACAATGCCCATCCGAGATCGTCCCTCCTCGCACTCGATGCGTGCTCAGCGAAAAACGAGGAACAGTATCTCTGCGCATCCTCCACAGTTCCCTTGCCGATCTGCGCAAGGCGTACTGCCGCGAAAGCACGACCGGCGGAGGCCTCTTCGGCCTCATCGCCACTGAGACCCTTCTCCAACGCCGATGCATAGTACAGCGCCGCACGTTCGAAATCGCGGATCTCCTGCAGATAAACGCGTCCCAGCAGCAGGTCGACAGCGGCGGATCCCGGGGACTCATGAAGCGCGGCGATGACGGCAGCCAGCTGTTCAACGGCTCGAAGGGCATTCCCCCCACCGAGTTGTGTGAGTCTTCCGTACTGTTGCTCCGCTTCGTCACGGAAATCGGAAGCGGGATACTGCACGAAAAGCTGTTGGTACGCATCGGCGGCCTCGTCGCTTTTCTCATGTGCCTCGAGTGTGCGTGCACGGCCGAACTGGGCGTCGTCCGATACCCGCGTCAGACCATGACGCTCATTTACGGCTGCGTACTGTTCGAGAGCACCGCTGTGATTGCGGAATTCCTGTTCCTCGATTTCGGCGATACGCAGTTGCGCGAACGGTGCCCCGGGATCCTCGGGGAAACGACGCAGATATTCGCGATACCGTGCAACCGCAGAAGTGAAATTTTTCCCTTCCCGTGCCGTCTCCGCCATGTCCACCAGCAGTGTGCGGCGATCCGTCGTAATCAGTGTATCCGTATAGAGACGTTCCAACCATGTTTCCGCCTCTATGTACATGCCGGCCCGCCGCGCGGCGGAGGCAGCCTTCCGGTACACATCCGGCTCGATAGTGGACTGTTCCGTCTCACGAAACAGACGTGCATAGGCATCAACCGCGGAAGCATGATCGCCTGCCGCGCCTGCGGATTCTGCAAGGCCGATATACGCAAGTTGCCGCACATCCGACGGAGCAGCGGTGTCGACTGCAACGGACTCGTAATTCCGCACCGCTTCGTCAAAATCACGGAAACCACGTTGCAGATCCCCGAGCTTCACGGCGGCCCGATACGCCGCAGCACTTTTCGGATACGTGCTGATCACTTCGCGATAGCGCTGCTCCGCTTCAGTGCGATTGCCGAGCTGTGCATGCGTCTCGCCGATGGCCACGATGATTTCCGG
Source organism: Bacteroidota bacterium (assembly GCA_016928515.1). GTDB lineage: Bacteria > Bacteroidota > Ignavibacteria > SZUA-365 > SZUA-365 > BM516. Next base: position 10,645 of record JAFGKR010000067.1, read on the forward strand.
CCGCATCTCCGCGGAAACGGCCTCGGTGAGGAGACGGGAAAACTCCCGCAGGGCTCGTTCGTATTCCCCCGTCGCGAGATACAGCCGACCCAGAGCGTACTGTGCATCCGCGCGTACCTTCGACGTGGGATATTCGAGCAGGACCGCATTCAGCACGGTCCGCGCGTTCTGATAATCGTCCGCCTTCAGGAAATACCGGCTGGCCATCAGGAGTGCCTCAGGCGCTCGTGCGCTCCCGGGATGGAAGGATTTCAGTTTCGCGAAGGCCTGGCCCGCTTCTGCATAGTTGTACTCGGCGGCGTATATCTCTCCGAGATTCCACCATGCATCCGGCGCCTTTGAATCATCCTGGTGGCTGAGAGCGAATTCCTGGAAAAGGCTCCGGGCTTCCGCGTACTGCTTCGTGCGCTTGAGCAATTCAGCCAGCCGAAAACGCGCCTCCACGGCACTCGAGGAGTTTGGATACCGATCGATGAAACGTCGCAGCTGATCCTCCGCCTGTGCATACATCCCGTCGTTCAGCAACTGGATCGCCAGCTTGAAATCCGCATTCTGCCGTGTATCCTGGGCTGTGGCAGGAGTGGTGGCCGCACCGATCAGCCAGCCCGCAAGCAGCAACAGCAACACCTGTTTCATAGAGATATGATTCCTGATTGGATGAAAAAAAGAAACATATCGATTTGTGCATGCAGAGGCAACCCGGTAGGGCGGATTCACGAATCCGCCCATTCACGAATCCGCCCATTCACGAATCCGCCCATTCACGAATCCACCCATTCACGAATCCACCCATTCACGAATCCACCCGATGTGCCAATCCGTCACCCTGTGCCGGTCGAAGTGTGACGGGGATGCGCCTTCCGAAATACCCTGCGCAGTTCTTTGCCCATTTGCCGATCTTCTCTATCTTTCAGGATTGAAGTGTTTCGTTCATAACGCAACCAGAAACAGGAGATGACGCATTGTCCACCGCATTGACCGACCTCGAACCGAAAGCCCTCTGGACCCACTTTCACGGCATGGCGCAGGTACCGCGTCCCTCGAAGAAGGAAGAAAAGATCCTCGCCTATTTGAAGAAATTGATCACCGACCTCGGCTACACCTACGAGCAGGACGAGACCGGCAACATCGTCGTTCGGAAATCCGCCACACCGGGATACGAAAATGCACCGATGACGCTCATCCAGGGACACGTCGACATGGTCTGCGAAAAGAACAAGGATACCGACTTCGATTTCGACAACGATCCGATCGAAGCGTACGTGGATGGCGAATGGGTGACCGCAAAAGGAACGACGCTCGGTGCCGATAACGGGATCGGCGTTGCGGCCGGTCTCGCCGTTTTGGAATCAAAGGACCTCATCCATCCACCGATGGAATTCCTCTTCACCGTCGACGAGGAAACCGGCCTTACCGGCGCGAAGGGACTCAAACCCGGCTTCCTCAAATCGCAGATCATGCTGAATCTCGATTCCGAGGAAGACGGTGCACTCTACGTCGGCTGCGCTGGCGGGATGGATACCGCAGGGGTGATGAAGCTGAATCTCAGCGATGCACCGGCCACGGCGAAGGCGATCGACATCAACGTCGGTGGACTGAAGGGTGGACATTCGGGACTGGACGTTGCCACCGGTCGTGGCAATGCGATCAAGTTCCTCACCCGCGTCCTCACCGATCTGCGGAAGAATATTCCCGGAATGCAGTTCTCCTCGATGCTGGGAGGCAGCAAGCGCAACGCCATTCCGCGCGAAGCCGAAGCCGTCATCTACGTGCCGCAGGACAAGATCGACGACGTTATCGCCCGCATGCCCAACTATCAGGAACTGTTCCTCAATGAGATCAAGACCGTTGAACCGGATCTCACGGTCAAGGCTACACCCGTCAGCGGGAACGGAAAAGTGGCACATGATACACAGTTCGCTGCTATCCTCGACGTACTTCAGGCACTCCCCACCGGTGTGATCAAGATGAGCGCCGACATCGCAGGGCTGGTGGAGACCTCTACCATGCTCGCCACGGTGACGATGGACGGTGACACACTGACCATCGGTACCAGCCAGCGCAGTTCCGTCGAATCGGAAAAAACCGACATTGTTGCGACCGTCGGCGCCGTGCTGCGTCTCGCCGGTTTCGAAGTCGTGCAGGGTGACGGCTATCCGGGGTGGAAGCCCAACATGGAGTCCAAGGCACTCAAGTTCGTCAAGCAGAGCTTCAACGAACTGTTCGGGAAGGAACCGGAAATCAAGGCCATTCATGCCGGACTCGAATGTGGACTGATCGGCGAAGTGTTTCCGAAGATGGACATGATCTCCTTCGGACCGACAATCGAGGGTGCGCACAGTCCGGATGAACGCCTCAACATCCCCGCCACGCACCGCTTCTGGGATCTGGTGGTGAAGACGCTGGAGAACGTGGCAAAGTCAGTGAAATAGTCTGGTTTTCTCTTGCCGGCACGCAGACACGAAAACACAAAGCCACGAAGAGGGTGCGAACAACGCCCGCCTTCGTCTCGCCTCTGGCGGGCACTACGGCGGACGAGAGGAGGAAGCGAAGGCTGTATTCGACGGGAAAGACCCGGCTGAGATGTCGGGTCTTTCTTGTCTCCTGTTCCCTGGTGACTTTGTGTCTCCGTGTTTTTGTGTCCATTATGAATAGCCCCCCCCCAATATCTGGGATACTCTGCGGAAAATCGTATGTTATTCTCCGGGTATTTATCGCTCTGTCATCCTGGAGGTGTCTCATGGCTATTGTTCTTGACGGGAGAAGTCTGACGATCGAGAAGCTCGTGCGCATCGCTCGAGAGAATGAACCGGTGGAACTGCATCCGGATGCGCTCGCGCGCATCAGCGCATGCCGGATCATGCTGGAAGAAAAAATTGCCAATCATGAAATCATGTACGGCATCAACACCGGCATCGGCGAGTTCTCCGAGGTGGTGCTCGATGATGCACAGACC
>JAFGKR010000331.1 GCA_016928515.1 Bacteroidota bacterium
GACGCATTTCTCTCTTGTATTCATCATCCACGGTGATGGCGATTACGTCTATCACGACTCCCTCGGACGGGCACGCAGGGCCGATATGCGCGCGCTGCGTGCCGCGGTCCTGGTGGCGCGGCGGCTGACGGATGCCGAAGTGTTCATTTTCCATCAACGTCCGTCACGCAAACTCCTGTACTTCATCCCCTTGCCCGACGGGGATTTCCACTATTACCGCAATGGGGCGCTGGAGGCACGCGAACCATACTGGCGTTCCTCGGGTCCCTCGCGTTTCGAGGCCGAAACGGCCTTGTATACGGAAAATGCCACTGCGACGGGAGCGAAACGCGCACATTTCTTTCTCTATTTCGGCCATGAAATCTCCGAGTTCGACGGAAGGGGATACGACGCGTCGACACCTGAACGCGCTTTCAACGTCCAGGATCTGTCCGCGGGATTGAAGAGCTTCACCGGCGACACCACCCGGTTCGACATGCTCGTGCTCTCGACATGTTTCGGCGGAACACCGCACACCATTGCGGCGCTCGCGCCGTATTCACGGACCATCGTCGCATCGCCGGGTAATCTCCACCTGTCCTATTTCGATCTGCGCTCATTCGGCAGGTTTGAAAAATTCAGCGACAGGAATAACGTGCGGGGCTTCGCGCCATATTTCGCGCGACAGGCATTCAAACGGCTCAGCGAGAATGTGCAGACCGCGGTGACGGTCGCCGTGTACGAGCCCGAGCGTGCGCGAGCCTACCTGGAGGCAGCCGACAGCAAGTACACACAGAGACTCGCCTCGTTGAAAGACCACGCGTCGGTATCCATCGAGTATGTCGATTGCGGAGAAGAAGGATCGTATGTCCTGCCCGGGATGAGCGACGGGGTCACCGTCCTGTTTCGTCCGTCCCGCTTCGGCCGGGCAAAAAACAAACTCTCTCACTCCGGTTGGCAATGCTGTCGGCCGGTGGCACGGTAGGACGGCACCAATGAACGACAACCGGTTAAGGAGTCTCCCTCTCACTCATAAAATACAGCGCAACGCGCAAGGCCAGAACATGAATCTCAGCACGCATTACTACATCCTTTCGCTCGGCAGCGAAACCTCCCGGCTCTACGAGGGATTCCGGGACGAACTCATTGACATACAGAACACCGCGTTTCCCTTTCATTCGAATTCCAACGGCTCGCCGCGCAGCGGTGCCGCGGCTGCAGGAAGCGGTACGACGCCCACCGACACGGTGCTGAGCGAACGGCGGTTGAGTGATTTCCTCGATCAGACGGATCTGCATTTCGCCCAGTACTTCGCGCAGGATCCGCTCGGCGTGATCGTGGTCGGGCAAAGCGATTATCTGAACGTCTTCTCCTCGCTGACACGGCATCACGACGTCATCATCGGCATGATACGGGGCGACTTCCGCGAAACCTCGCCGCATGACCTCGGAAAAATCGTCTGGCCGATTGTCAAGGCCGCCATATCGGGCATAACGGGCAACGCGCTGCGTTCCATTGCCGCGGCGGATATCCTGCGGAACGTCGTGTCGGGCATCGATGACGTCTGGCTGTCGGCGGATTCCAATCCGGGATCCACGCTCTACGTCGAGGACGATTACCACATGAAAACCAGCGAGCCGGGGAAACACAACACGCATGTATTCCTCAACTCCATCGCGTTGCGGGAATTGTTCAACGACGTGGTGGATATTATCATAGAGAAAATCCTGCGTGGGGGAGGGGCGGTGGTATTCATGGCGAACGGCTCGCTGATCGGTCGGGAGAGGATCGCGCTGGTCCTCCACACGTAACCCGCGGCGAATCTGCCGACAGTCCTCTCCCTCGGCGGGATGGAATCCGGCGGAAAGGCGCAGGTGATACGGATGATTCTCCAGAGATAAAAGAAGAAGGAACATCCCCGTGAATCGATGCAGATCGCCGTGATCCCTCCACGGACCGCTGACCTCCCTGATCAGAGGCAGGCGGTCCCGTGAGGCGATTCGGGCATGGAGAGCATTGTTGACGGGAGTACCACGTGCCCCATGACGCAGGATGAGCAAGTACCGTGCATGAGGGGCGTTACTGTTCGGGAAGAAAAGACGTCAACATGGCCGTGTGCCGCAGGTATTCCGGAGGCTACCGTACTTGGATGTACTGCTCGATGAGGACCATCCCCACCCCAGGACTGAAGCAGCGCCGATAGCCGGGAAGTACCGCGTCCGCGGCCTTGTTCGTCGCGAGGATGATTCCAGGCGCATAGAAATATGCACACTAAGCCAATACAGCCAGAATGGGCATATCATTCGTCTGCTCTTCATCAGCGGGTCAGGGGTTCTCCGATTGCGGCGGACCTCACGTGTACGAAGAGAAACCGCAGGCATCGTTCAATGTCCATAATGGAAACTCCACGGAAAGAAGGCCCGCTACTTGACGATTTCGTCATTCTTCCAGTGACGCTCTGAACGGAAACTGCCGTCCTTATCCCAGTACTTTGCGATGCCATCCCTCTTGCCGTTCCTGTGGGTCATCTCACACCTCCTCTTCCCGTTTTCGTACCAGAGAACCGAAACGCCTTCCTTCCCGCCATCCTCCCAGTGATTCTCAAACTCCCTGACTCCGCTCTCAAACCAGGCGACCTCGTTGCCGTTCTCCTTGCCGTCCCGGTAGGGAATCTCACCCGATTTCGCTCCGCTCTCGTACCACCAGACGACAATGCCTTCCAATGTACCGTCCTTCCAGTGCTTCTCGCCTCTCTTCCGTCCGCTCTCAAACCATCTGACCTCGAGGCCGTCCTCTTTGTCGTCGTTGTAGTGTCGCTCACCCTGCTTCGCTCCGCTCTCGTACCACCAGGTCTCGATGCCTTCCCGCTTGCCTTCCTTGTAGGGAGTCTCACGCAGCTTCGCTCCGGATGGGTAATACGTTGTGCAGATGCTATCTGGAGTGCTTTCCTGCGAACGGGATTCCTGCGAGAGTGCCGTGAGCAGCAGGACGACGCCCAATAACAGCATTCGCAATGTTCTCATTTTTCGTCTTCCCGTTTGTTGTCTGTGCATTCTTCTGCAGCAGAGAAAAGCTCTCGAAAGGCTTCAATGCCGTATCACCACCTTTTGTGTTCGCCTGCCTTCCCGGGTATCGACCACGAGCAGGTACGGTCCGGACGGTACCTCGGCCGTGCGCACCAGCATGCTGTGACTGCCCGCAGGAAGGACCGCATCCTGCGCGAGTATCATCACCACGCGTCCGGCGATGTCGTGGAGGCGGATGCTCATCGTGCCTGCCTCGGCGAGTGAAAGCCGCACCGTGAGCAACGCGTCGCAGGGGGAAGGGAATCCCTCAAGGGCAAATTGCGGAAGCGGCTCATCAAGCCGGATCTCCACCTCGGGCGAGTACTCGAAGAGGCCGTCAA
>JAFGKR010000332.1 GCA_016928515.1 Bacteroidota bacterium
ACTCTTGCAATGTCGTGCATGCGTGCATCGAGCGCGCGAGTCACGCAGGGTCGTCATTCTGGATACTCGCCGACGTCAGTCGGGGACGATTGTGTCGTCCCCTTCGGGGCTCATCAAAAAACATTCACCCGATGATCAGCATGCGGGATGATATCATGTCGGGACCGCTCTGCAGGATCACATGATATATCCCGTGGTGGAGTCCGACGGGATTGAAAAATCGCAGGAACTCTCCCGAGGACGCGGATCCCCGCAGATGACGGATTTCCTTGCCCAGCAGATCCTTGATGCTGAGAGTGTATGCACCGCTGTTGATCGTCCGGATGCGGAACGTGACAAAATTACGGACGGGATAGGGGAGTACCTGTAATCCGAGCCGCGGACGTGAAGGAATATTCACGATGCGTCTCGTCTGGTGCAGGTATTCCGGAATGCATGCATCACGGACTCTCTCAAACAAGATGCGATGCCCGCGATCGTTCAGATGGACACCGTCCCCCGAGTCGAATTCATACCGAATTCTCCCATCATTTTCTGCGATTCCATTCCAGAAATCGAGAGTTTTGTCACGAAACGTTCCTTTGATCCAATCACGGATGAGTATGAGTTCGCGTCTCTGTTTGTCCGGCATGTTTCGCGGCTGCGGAGTGCACAGCCAGAACGGAATACCCGCCCGAAGTGCGTTGTTCGCAACACGCACGTAGTTTTCTGCGCGTTCCGCGAGTTCGTATTTCCGGGCTGCATCATTGGAAGGAAGATTGACGATAATCGCGGATGGTCTGAGTGCGATTGCCTGGGAGATATTCCGCGCACTGTCGGGCGAAGGAAGATTGTCGGGAGGGATAAATGAACTCGGCTGAATATCGTAGGTCGTGTATCCACCCAGTGAGAGGTTGATAATGGTGTTCCCTGTATTGAGAGATTGCAGATGGGCCTGATACCGATTGACCCAGCTGCTGTCCGGAATGCTTGATCCGAAACCGGCCGCTGTTGACGATCCGAGGATGACGATACAGAGCGAGTCCTTGAACACTGTTTGAGCCGGGAGAGGAAATCCCGGCACAGACAGTACTATCAGCAGTATCAGCAGGCGATATCTCAATCAGCCAGGAGTTCCCTGATCCTCATTTCCGTCTTGTCGTAATCGGCGGCGCCGACCTTGGTGTATTGCACTTTGCCCTCGCGGTCGATGAGGACGACGTAGGGGATACCGGAGACATTGTAATCCTGCATGGTCTGGCGGCCGTCCTTTTCCACACCGACAGGCCAGGTGATCTCATGCTTGGGAATAAAATCCTCCTGAAGCTTTTTCAGTTCTTGCTCCTTGTCCAGCGAGGCGCCGTCATAGCGTCCCTGATAGGATGTGAGCCCCACGATGACCAGGCCGTCCTTCTCATATTTCTTTTGCCAGTCGCGGAGATGCGGGAAGGCGCGGATACAGGGTTTGCACCAGGTGGCGAAGAAATCGATCAATATCACTTTCCCCTTGAGGGTTTCGAGGGACAGCGGTTCAGTTCCGATCCAGACATGCTCCGCCCACACTTCGGCCGGCTGATTCAACGATTCGCGCTCACGGGCGATTTCCGTCATCGCGTTGTTGATCGCGGTCTGGACGTACGCCCACGTGGTACTCTCGGGCAGGAGGTTGCGCGCCAGGCCGGTGAGTTCGTCGATGCCCGCTGCGTCACCGGCTTCCTTCAGTTCATACATCAGGGGTGCGAGCACGACGCCGTAGCGACCACGGATCCACTCCGCTTCGCGAGGATCGGCTTCGGGATTTTTCGTGGAGATTTCCTCGGCCTCGGCGTATCCGGAGATTGCGCGCAACGCCCATTCCTGCGCGTTTTTCAAGTCCTTTTTCTGCAGCCAGGCCTGCGAGAATCCCGCATACAGCATGGCGCGGCGCAGGGGATCGGCGTTCTCCACCACATCCTGCGTGGCGTATTGCTGTGCTTCCTCGAAGTTTCCCGATGCGAGGGCGACCTGCGCGAGTTCCAGTTTCAGCATGCGCGCCGAATCCGCATCCGCGACATACTCGATCAATCCCTTGTTCGCGATCGGGAAGAGCGTCATCTGTTCGGTCACCATGGCGATGAATTTCAATGTACGGTAATCGTCGATACCGAAGTTTTCCACCGCGTCGGCGGATGCAACATCGGCGGGCATCGAACGCATGAGTTCCTGCGCAAGCGCGGAGTAGCGGTCGATTTCCTCTCCCGCAACCCCCTTCGGATCCGCCGCAAACGCCGAATCCGTTTTCTGCCGCTCCTGAAAGGCCACGGTCATCGAATCATATTGCATGAACAGTGTCTTGAAGCGCTGCCAGTCGGGATCGTCGCTGCGGATCGTCCCCTGTGCGGAGGCGTTCCATGTACTGCCGAAGAGGAGGGTGAGGACGAAGATGCCTCGCAGAAGCCGGGATGTCTGTGGTTTCATGAATGGATCTCGCATGGATATCTGATGAATGATTGCATTGTCGGTGTTGCCGGCACGACGATGTCGGATACCGGGAGTATCAGTGCACGAGCAGGACACGCTGTGCCAACACGGCATCCCCGCTTCGGAGGAGCACATGGTACAACCCACGCGGCAGCCCGCCCGCGTCGAAGTTGTGGTAGAACACGCCCGACTGTGTCGGAGCTTCCGTACGGTAGACGACTTTCCCGAGAAGATCCCGAACGATCAGCATCCAGGAATCCGCCTGTTCCACACGAATACGGAATGTCACGATGTCGCGTGCCGGCTGCGGGAACGGCGTGAGTTCGAGGCCGGCGTTTTCCGGCAGCTCAGTGATGGGCGTTGCCTGCTGCAATCGCTCGGGAATGCGTGCATCCCGTATGCGTTCGAACAGCAGGCGGTGCCCCGCATTGTTCAGATGGACGCCGTCACCTGCGTCGTAGGTCGGGAGTATCATCCCTCCGTCGGCGGCAAGGACGCTCCAGAAATCAACCGCATGATCACCATACGTGGTAGTGATCCAGTCACGCATGGTGAGAAGACTGAACCGCTGCGCCTCAGGAAGATTACGCGGCTGTGTCGTACACACCCAGAGCGGTATGCCGGCAGCTGCCGCCTCCGCGGCGATGCGCTCGAAATTCTGCGCTTGTTCGACAATACTGAAATTCCGCGCGGCATCGTTCGACGGCATGTTGATGATAACGGCCGACGCACTCAGCGCTATCGCTGTCGTAATGTTCCGTGCGCTGTCGGGAAGGGGACGATCCTGCGGCGGTTGATACCCGAGGGGTTGAACATGATACGTGGTGTAGCCGCCGACGGCGAGATTGACCACGTCATAGCTGGGATTGAGGGATTGCAGGAAGGCACGATAGCGCCAGACCCATGCGCTGTCGCGCATGCTCGATCCCGCGCCCGCCGCGGTGGATGAACCGAGGACGACAATGCGCAGGGAGTCGGGAAGAACCTGCTGCGCCGTGGCGAAAAATCCCGGCGCCAGAAACAGCATCAGCAGTATGACGCGGCGCGGGCTCACTCGGCCAGCATCTGCTGAATCTTGCGCTCCGTCTTCTGATAGTCCGTGGCGCCGACCTTGACGTACTGCACTCTACCCGCGCGATCGATGAGCACGACATGCGGGATGCCGGTCACGTTGTAATCCTGCATGGTCTGTCGTCCGTTCTTTTCCACGCCGACCGGCCAGGTGATGTCGTGCTTCGGGATGAAGTCTTCTTTCAATTTGGTCATCTCCGCCGCAGGATCAACAGCTGCACCTTCGTACTGACCCTGGTACGTTGTGAGTCCCACGACAACCAGGCCGTCATCCTCATACTTTTCCTTCCATTCGCGGAGATGCGGGAAGGCCATGATGCAGGGTTTGCACCAGGTGGCGAAGAAATCCACCAGGACCACCTTGCCCTTCAGTTTTTCGACGGACAGCGCTTCGCTTCCGATCCATGCATGATCGGCCCACGGCGCGGCCGGCTTGTCGAGCGCGGCGCGCTCCTCGGCGATCTTGTCCATTTCCGCGGTCATGAAGGACTGCACGTCCTCCCATTTCATTTCGGGAAGCAGCTGTGCCTGGGCATCCGCGGTGAGTTTCTCCATTCCCGCCGTATCGTTGTTTTCTTTCAAAGCGTACATGACACCGGCAAGGACGGTGCCGCTGCGATTGGCGGCGTACGTGACGATCTGCGGATCGCCGTTTTCCTTGGCCAACTCCTCCTTCACCGCAGCGGTATAGCCGCCGACGGCTTTCAGCGTCGCGTTGCGGGCGTCATCGAGTTCGTCGTTTTCGAGGGCGGCCTGTGCGAGTCCGGTAAACAGCGCGGCGCGGTTCATCGGCTGTGCATGTGCGATCACATCATCCGTGGCATATTCCTTCGCGGTTGCTGGATCACCCGTCATCACGGCTATCTGGGCGATCTCGAGTTTGAGATCCAGCACCGAATCGGGATCCGCGACATGTTTGATGAGTTCTTTGTTGATCGCCATGAAGGGTTCCATCGCTTCGCCGATCGCCGCGGCGAGGCGGAGCGTACGCAGGTCATCGATGCGATAGCCCGTCACGTCGGTCATATCCTTTATTCCCTCGGGGACGGATTCATTGAGCTGTTGCGTGAGCGCGTAGAATTGCTGTATCTCCGCGCCGGCGGTTCCCTGCGGATCGGCGGCGAATGCCGGGTCCTCTTTCTCGCGCTTCTGGAACGCGACACTCATCGAATCGTAGCGCATGACGAGGGTTTTGAACTGCAGCCATTCCTCCGAGTCGAGGGATTTATCCGACTGGCCACTGGATTCACAGGCGTTGAGCAGAACGATGCCCGTGATCAGCACGCTTATGTGCATCGCCCAGTACTGGAGTCGTTTCATGAAAATCCTTGTTCCGATGGAAAAAAGGTCATATTCATTGGATGACGAAGAGTGAGACTTGGATTCATCCATTTCGCTGAGACCAACATGCATGGTACGAAGAGAAATCCCCGGAATCAATGGCAGAAAATCTCTCCGGTGCGATCTACCACTGGACCGGATCACGGAGAACCGGAAGAGTCATGCAGCGGCAACCGCCGCCTCCGCGCGAGAGTTCCGCACCTTCAATGGAAACAGCGCACAGAGGGTGATCCTCGATGCGCACGGTACCTTTTCGCAGATCGTCGAAACGGAGGATGGAGAATCCCCGCCGGTCGAGTTCGTCAAAGGTCCGCTTGTTGCGTCCGTATCCGATGATGCGTCCGGGTGCGAGGGTGAAGAAATTCGCGCCGGAGGTCCATTGTTCGCGCTCCTGGTACACCGGATCGTCGCCACCACAGGGGATGGGATCGAGTTCCATCCCGCAATGGCGGAGTGCATCGATGAGGTTCATGTGGTCGTGGATGGAACGCACTGCGCGGTTTTCGATCCGGATGTGGATGACGCGGCAGGCCTGATGGCCGGTGATCAGCGGTGGATAGACCACGCATTTGTCACGGTCGATCATGGTGAAAATCATGTCGAGATGAATGGTGGCCCGTGCTTTCGGCATGTCCACCACAAGAACATGGCGGATATGGTCGGCTGCGGCAAAGGAGCGGATCAGTGTATCGATGCCGGAGATCGAGGTGCGCTCGCTGTTCCCGATGCAAATGACATCCTCGCGCAGGATGAGGACGTCCCCGCCTTCGATGGTGAGGCCGGGATGATTCTTCACCGTGCCGTCGAAGTAGAATCCCGCCGGCTGAAAATCCGGATGCCAGTGGAAGATATGCTCCATGATGTTGGCTTCGGCTTCGCGGACGCGATTGGCCATCGAGCCGGTGATGACGCGGTCGTTGACGCACATGGCGGCATCCCGCATGAAGAAGAAATTCGGCAGCGGAGGGAGGGCGTAGAGTCCGGGGCTCAGGTAGCGTTCGAGCGTATCGTTTCTCTTGACGGTGCCGTGGATGAGGCGGTAGGCGAGGTCGGTATTGTTGAGTGCGAGCAGCTCCTCGGCGAGTTCGGGATAGGATGCGGCATCACAGAGGCGTTGTACCAGGCTGCTGCGGGCATCGGCATCGCTGAACGTGTCGCGCAGGAGGTCCACCAGCTCATGCGTTTCGCTGAAGAGGCTGAGTACGAATTCGAGCTGATTGTGTTCCCGCAGTGCGCGGGGAAGGTGGATGATATCGTCGTACAGCACCTCTGCCGCGTTCGACGGCGTCATGCGTTCGATCTCCTGTCCGGGTTGATGCAGGATCACCCGCCGGATGCGTCCGATTTCCGAATTGATGCTGATTGAGGACATAGGGTTCGGGTCGTGTGATTGAGAGAGTCGTTTTTTCAATGTCATCCCGAGTAGAGCCGCGAAGCGGCTCGTATCGAGGGACGGTGGCCTGGCACGAAATTGAACCAACCGTCATCCCGAGTAGGTCGCCGCGAAGCGGAGGCCGTATCGAGGGACCGTGGCCTGGCACGAAATTGAACCAACCGTCATCCCGAGTAGGCCGCCGCGAAGCGGAGGCCGTATCGAGGGACCGTGGTCTGGCAATATAGCGTATCGTGAAGAAAAGATGATACAACCGTCCTTCGGTACTTCCGTCGAAGACGCCCGCGAAACGAATTTTCGGACTTTCCCCATTTTTACCCGGGTATAATTGTATTTTTACCCGGGTATAATTATGGTTTATCTGGAGATTGGAGGGTGCTCCGGTCGACTACCAATGACATCTGTGCGAATCCAGCCAGGAATGTGCTGCTGGTTGGAACGCCGAGCCGGTGGGTCGGCGCTACTATCAGCGTTGCGATGGATTCGTCTGGCTCGATGTCATTCATTGGGTGCAATGACGATCTGCGTCATCTTTGATCTCGGGATGACGATTTGTTCAATACCGCGTGAATCCACCATCCTGCACTCTCCAATATTTTATTATATTCCACGAGATACAAACGCGAAACCAACCCTGTTCCACTCGGACCCGTGCATGTGCGGTGTTTCCCGCGGCCGGTCCACAAACCGCAAGGAGCATGCTCATGGCTGAAGATCCGCACATGAACAATACGTCCCCTGACGACTATCTGAAGTCCTCCTACGACCGCTATGCCGAGATGGACGACGTCGATCCCCGCTGCATTCCGATCAAGCTCGACGGTCCGGTTCCCGAGCATGACGCCATCGAGTATCCCGAGTATCCGGATCACGATCACGAGACCTGGAAGACGCTCTACGAGCGGCAGGAGCGCGAGTTACCCGGCCGCGCCTGCGAGGAGTATCTTGAAGGCATGCGCATTCTCGGACTGAGACCGGACCGCCTTCCCGGCCTGAGAGACATCAGTCTCAAGCTCGATGAGATGGTTGGCTGGCGTGTCGCGCGCATCCCCGGATTGCTCGACACCAACGACTTCTTCAGCTTCATGGCACGGGCGCATTTCCCCTCGACCGATTACATTCGGCAGCCAAATGAGATCGAATACACACCTGCGCCGGACTGCTTCCACGACATTTTCGGGCACATGCCGACGTTGACGGATCCGTTCTTCTCGAACTTCTTCCAGTACTTCGCCCAGACTTTTCTGCGTGCGAGCGATCCGAAGGAGATCCGCCAGCTCGAGCGTTTCTACTGGTTTACCGTGGAGTTCGGTCTGATCAACACTCCTGAGGGACGCCGCATTTACGGTGCAGGAATCCTCTCCTCCCCGAAGGAAGTCGTGCACTCGCTGTCCGATGCCGTTGAGGTGATCGACTTCGAGCCGGAGCGGATCGGTGCGCAGGAATACGACGTGTGGCATCTGCAGCCCA
>JAFGKR010000068.1 GCA_016928515.1 Bacteroidota bacterium
GCGCCGCAGAGGTCGTAGTATCCCTGTCCGGAAGTCATGGTGGTGGGAAGACTGGTCAGTCGCTCCCAGTTCTGTCCGGCGTCGGTGGAGCGCATGATGCAGAAGAAGTCCTCATCCCCGCCGCGCCACACTTTCTCACTCTTGAGGAGGAAAGCCACCACCAGGTTCGGATTCGCGGGTGTCACGGCCATCTCGATGCGGCCGATACTGTCGCCGGACGGCCAATTGGAATCAAGCTTGTCCCGACCGAAAGTCTCGCCGCCGTTGGTGGAGAAATAAATACCGTTGATGCGTGTACCCGCGTCATTGCCCATCGCCGCGTACACGAAATCGGGATTGTCGGGCTTCAGCTCCACGTCGGTGATGATGCCCGGCTGGGGACGTGTCCAATTCTCCCCGCCGTCGGCACTGCGATAGAGTCCGCCGCGTGTCGCCGCCAGCACCACATTGCTGTTCTGTGGATGCACGATGAGGCGATGCACCGAACTGGAATTTGTGGGCCAGGGCAGGAGACGCCAGTTCTCGCCGCCGTCTTCCGTCTTCATGATGCCGACCCCGCTGTAGAGCGGTGCACCGCGATACCGGTCATTTTCTTTCGTCGGTTCACCCGTACCGGCGTACACCGTGTTCGGATTCGCCGGATCGATGGCAAGTGCCCCGACGGGGATGGCTTCCGCGAAATCCATCACGGGACGCCAGGAGCCGTCCATACCACCCGCTTCGGACTTGAACACACCGCCGCTTGCCGCGCCGGCGTACACGATATTGTAGTCGTTGGGATGGAAGGCGATTGCGCGGATACGTCCCGCCCAGTTGCTTGGCCCTACCAGCTTCCAGTCGTTGGCCATGCTAGCCTTGTCCAGTCCCTTCCCGAGACGGGATTCCACTTCGAGATATGCGTCGAGCTGGGCGCGGTCGATATTGTTCACCTTGCTGCCGTAGGCCCGCGTCATGTAATAGAAGCGGATCCCGACGGCATGTTTCGCCGCTCCCGATTTCGAACGGATGTTGTCATTGTGCCATGCGGTGATGTCATCGAGCGTCTGCTCCCATGCGGGGGGACGCTCCGGCAGGAACAGCATGACCGCCGCCGCAACCAGTCCCATAACCGCAATGCCTGTGAATCGTGTCGTAATCAGCCTTTTCATACTCATGTCCTCTATCCGAAATTCATAAGATGATGCTCGAATTTGCATCTTGCAGGACATGTAATCTATGATATTTTATTCACGAATACCATGGAAATCGGGGTGACTGGGGGAGTGTGGAAGGGTGGAAGGGTGAAAGGGTGGAAGGGTGGTTTACGCCTGACCCTTGGCGGTGATCATGCGGAAGAAGGTGTGGATGAGGATTTTCAGATCCATGCGAATGGACATGTTTTCGATGTAATACAGATCGAAACGCAGCTTTTGCCGCACGTCCTCGAGGTTGCTGTCGTAACGGTGCTTCACCTGCGCCCATCCGGTCAGACCCGGACGCACGTTCAGCCGGCGCCGGTACAGCGGGATTTCCCTGATGAACTGCTCGACGAAAAACGGTCGCTCGGGACGCGGACCGATCAAACTCATGCTTCCTTCGAGGATGTTGAGGAATTGCGGTATCTCGTCGAGATGCATCCGACGCAGAATCCGTCCGATCGGTGTGACCCGCGGATCATCCTTGTCCGCCCAGCGGGGACCGGATTGCTCCTCGGCATCCTGAAACATCGAGCGGTATTTCACCATGCGGAAGATGCGCCCGTTTTTCCCGACGCGTTCCTGGGTATAGAACACCGGTCCGCGCGACGTCAGCTTGATCAGCAGCGCCACCAGCAACCAGATCGGCAGGCCAAGGACGAGCACGAGCAACGACACGACGATGTCCATGAGTCGCTTGACCACGCGTTCCCACGGCTGCATGAGCTGCGGGGAGATTTCGATGAGGGGGATGCCGTACAGTTGATTCGTCCGTGCCTGCCCGGAGATGATGTCGTACATGTCGGGCCGGATTTTGATTTTGACGTTGAACGCACTGCACTTGCCGATAATGTCGAGCAGGAGGTCGTGTTCGCTGGAGGGAAGGGCGATAAGCACCTCCTGCACGGGATGCTCGCGCAGTACATCCTCGAGCTGCTCCACGCTGCCGAGATGTGGTACGCGTGTTTTATCCCCGATGGTGTGCGTGCTCACGTACCCGATCACACGGAATCCCAGCATCGGATATTCCAGAACGGAGTCGTACAGCTCGCGGGATTGCCGGAAGCTGCCGACAATCAGTGCGCTGCGGGAGATGACACCCGCGAGGGTGAGACGCCGCAATACCGTGCGGTAGGCCAGGCGTCCGAAACTCACGGTGAAAATCATGATCAGCCAGTAGCCCACGATCAGCAGACGCGAGGTGGAGGGATCCTCCGTCAACGTGTCGTCAACGAAGATCAGGAAGAACAGGATGATCACTCCCGCGGTGATGGTCTTAAAGATGGAAACCAGTTCGTCGAAACGCGACTCCGCGTACCAGGGACGGTACAGGCCGAAGAACATGAACAACAGCAGCCAGAACATGCCGATGGTCAGCATCGGAAGCCAGAACAGCGGTTCAATGACATTCGCGAACAGATCCGACCGCACCCGAAGCTGAAAATAGACCGTCCATGCCAGATTCACCATCAGACAGTCGATGAGCAGGAGGATGATTGTTTCGGTCTTTTTGGACAGCACGTGGGTTACTGGAGCCCAATTTTGGATAACCTTATAAATTAGGGAGAATTGGGGAGGAAATGAAGAAGAAGAAGAAGTAATGAGAGTGAATGTGAGTGATGAGGGATGGGGCCGAGCCGGCGGCTCGGCCCCTCTCTCAGCATGATGCTGGATGCCCCTGAGAGCAGGCGCGAGCCAGCGGCTCGCGCCAGTCAGCAGTGATATTGGATGCCCCTGAGAGCAGGCGCGAGCCGACGGCTCGCGCCAGTCAGCAGTGATATTGGACGTCCCTGAGAGCAGGCGCGAGCCAGCGGCTCGCGCCAGTCAGAAGTGATATTGGATGCCCCTGAGGGCAGGCGGGAGCCGGCGGCTCACGCCCGGCATGAAAGCCGGCTCTTTGCCCAATCCCTCAGACAGGGGTATATTTCTTTTTTTCACAGCCCGCAGCCAAGTGCATGCTCTTCCCAGACATCCTCAGCCATCTCGAAAATGTTCCCCACATGCCGCCCGAGCGCGGGAAGCTGGTGTATGATTTCGTGCGTGAACAGAAACCACGGCACATCCTGGAACTGGGTTTCGCGCATGGAACGTCGGCCTGCTACATGGCGGCGGCGCTGGAGGAAAACGGCGGCGGCCATATCACCACGATCGACAGCGTGGTCGCGAAATCCCGCACTCCGGACATCTCGTCTCTGCTCGAACGCACCGGACTCGGCGCGTACGTAGAACCGGTGTACGCAGCGCGCTCCTACACCTGGGAACTGATGAAGCTGCTCGATCAACACACGAAAAACGGATGCACGGATCCGCAATACGATTTCCTGTTCATCGACGGCGGCCATACCTGGGATTCAGACGGCTTCAGCTTTCTGCTGGCGGATCGATTGCTGCGTCCGGGCGGCTGGGTGCTGTTCGACGACGTACTGTGGACTCCCTCCGAGAGCGCCGGTGAGGACTGGGTCGAGGCCCTCCCGCCCGAGGAGCGGGAGGTCGCGCATGTGGAAAAAATTTTCAACCTTCTCGTCGTTCCCCACCCTTCGTACGACAGTTTCGAATTCGACGGCACCTGGGCCTGGGCGCGCAAGAAACCCGATGCTGCCGTCTCCGCCGGCGACCGCAGCAACGTGGTCAGCGCGATCTATGCCCGCAGCAGTAGTGAACGCCGGAAATTCCTCCTGCGCCGTTATGTGAAGCGCCTGCTCCGCGTCTGATTCCGCGGCGAATCTTCCCAATCCGTGTCCCTCGACATGTCAGCCGAAGCAGCCGCCACGCGGAGCGCTCATGGAGGGCTCGGGATGACGGGGTTGTTGAGTTCATCGCGCCTCCTCTTGCCTTCTTAACCTCTTAACCTATTCACTCTTTCTCCCCTTTTCCCCTCTTCCCCTCTTCCCCTCTTCCCCTCTTCCGCGCTTCCCCTCTTCCCCTCTTCCGCGGCGATTTTCTGAAAATACACCCACCCCCCTATCTCCCCGTCAGGTGTGTGTGCGCCCATCGGGTGTCCCGCAGGGAGAAGGACAAAGCCCTGTGCGCGCCACCGGGGGATGCTGTCTGTAAGTTGCATCTCTTCATACAGC
>JAFGKR010000333.1 GCA_016928515.1 Bacteroidota bacterium
ACGGATCGCGCACCGGAGAGGAGAAGTCCACCCCGGACATATGGATCGTCCGTCCGCGGCAGGGCGGGCAGAAAGACGCGCGATGCCGATTCCCCGGTGTCGTCGAGAAGGAAGACCGGGACGTCATAAATCAGCACCCGCCCCATCTTCATGCGCCGTACCTCCTGCTCTGTCATCCCCCCGTCGATGTACCGTAGATCCCGATCCTCCGCAACTGCCTTCTCAGGGAATTGCTCGTCGGCTTCGCGGAAAAAGTCCTCGAGAAGGAAAGCGCCGGAAACGGCGTCGCGAAGACCGTCCACCGGAGCCGCGACGGGCGTCCGCACATAATCCGCTGCGTCTTCGACCAGGACGGACGACGTGAATGCGTCGCGCTGTACATCCACGCCGTCTCCGTCCGTGGAATGCAGCGTGATGACTCGGCGCTGATCCGCCAGATACGTGCTGTTGTCGGGATCGTACAGAAACGCCGGATCGATCTGCAGAAAGATGCCATCAGGGAAAAACAGCAGGGGATCCTGTGTGGGAAGGCGATGGAGCACCGGTGCGACGCATTGCGCCCAGGTCTCACGCTCCGGCGGCAATGCCTGCAAGGCTGCGGGCAGGGAACTCCAGTCCGTCACATCCTCGAGAAACAGCGGTTCATGGAGAGACCGCATGAGACGCGGGAGCAGCTCCCGCTCGAAATTCCCCGCGGCATCCAGCCAGATCATGCGGGGAGGGATGGCGTGGTTGGACGTGAGGACCACTGCGGCATATCCGGATACCGCTTCGGCGGCACGGACGTCGACAAAGCGACGAATGAGAATCGCGCCACCGTCACGCGGCAGACGCGCCTGCAATCCGCGCAGCGTCGGTCCCTTTAACCTGTGCATTCCGTCCCCATTCCCCGCCAGGCAGCGCGTCTCTCCCGCCAGGCGCTCCTGCAGCCAGTGATGGGTATCCTCCGCCTTGACCGCGGCCGGAGAACACACCGGATCACCACGGAATGCGCGCAGGGCGAGATGCGTGTTCCATGCGGCCGCGGCAAGGAGAGGATCGCGGACGGCCTCCCGCAGCAGCGTGGAGAACGCGAGATCGAGCGCGCTCTTCGCGCTGCGTCGCAGGGACTGGCATTCCGTCCGTGTCAGAGAACAGCTCGCATCGGTCATTCCACGGTAGTAATGCCAGAGTGCCTCCACGAGACGGCGCTGCGCCGTTTCGGATGTGCCGTAGCGGAAGGCGTACCGGGCGGTCATTTCGTGTATGCCGCCGAGGAGTGCCGGACACGCACCGGCGTCGGCATGCTGCTCCGCGCGGCGCAACATGTCTTCGGCCTTCGCCGGCTCCTGGAGACGAAGCAGCAGTGCACCATGTCGAAGGGCGATCGTCGCCGCGTAGCGAGTGCGTGAAACGGGATCCTCGATGGCGGCGCGATAGGCGCGGTCGTAGGCATCCTGTGCCTCCTTCGTCTTCTCCACGGCTTCCAGCGCCTCGGCATACGCAGCCCAGTAGCGTGCTGCATCGGCACCCTTCCCCGGCGCACGATCGATTGTACGGGTAGCCATGGCAAAGCCTTGGAGCGCTTCACTGTCGAACCCCTCCCAGCTGTGCAGGACGCCGAGATGATAAAATCCCGCGGCCTCCGCCTCGCAGTGCTCCGCGTCTCCCTTGAAACGCACCGCGGCAGTGATGAGATTGAAGGCATCCTCCCTGCGGCCCATGCGGTAGTGATGGACGGCCAGATAGGCACGGAGGCAGGCACCGTACGGTGCATACGGGAGCGCCTTCACGCCGCTCTGAACTTCGCGAAAGCGGCTCTCGGCTTCATCGAGGAGTCCCAGCTCCGAAAACATCGCGGCGCGGAGTCCCTCCAGCACAACACGACGTTCTTTCGAGCGATCCACCGTTCCAAGCTCGGCGGCCTGATCGAGCAATGCGATGCCCGCGGCATGCATTCCCGCAAGCGAACAACGCATCGCCGAATCAACCAGCGCCTGGAAGCCGGGACCTGTCCTGTCAACACTTCCCTTCACGGGAGCCGCATCATGCCGGCCCTTCGCAGAGGTGGTTATCAGGATGAGGTACAATACCGTGAGAATTCCGAGTCGGTGTCTGAGTCTACGCATGTGTTTTCCTCTCTGCTGATTGCCCATCTCTGGCTTTGCCGGTGCGCACAGACGGAATTCACGGATGGCACCGTGGACGGCGGGCGAGATTTCGCCACAGGCGGATCGCCCCTACAGCCGCAATTCGAATATCATGAAACAGCTGTCGGCAGTGAGATCGGACCAGTCGTAGCCACCCCAGGCACGGGTAATGCGCAGTCCTGCCTGGGCAATCAGGTCCTCGATCTCCGCACGCTCGAACACGCGGTAGCGTGGAGTGAAGAGTCGCTTCCGATGCAGCACGCCGTCGACGTCGTATTCCTCGTACAGCTGATAACTCGTCCCGATGCGCGCATCGGCATCATACATGTTGCTGCGCCAGAACAGCATGCGATTGCCGTTTTTCAGTTCATATTCCTCGATGAGCCGCAGTGCGCTACCGTCGGCGTCTTTCTGCTTCGCGGGATTGTGCAGAGTGATGATCGCGCGGCCATCCGGTGCGAGGTGGGCCCGCAGTCGGCGCAGCGTTGCTGTGGTATCACAGCGTTCCGTGATCTCCTGCAGGGACTGAAACGGGATGATCACCATCGGGAACGTACGGCCGAGATCGAAATCCCGCATGTCCGCGTGGACGGTCTCGACGGTCAGCCCCTTTTCCTCCGCCTTTCTACGGAGGCGTTCAAGCTGTCCGTAGGAAGCATCGACGGCGGTAATGCGGAGGCCGTCCGTCAGCAGCGGCAGCGTCACGCGTCCCGTACCCGCGGTAATTTCCAGGACATTTCCTGCGCCGGCGCATTCGCGGCGCCAGAAAGCGATGTCATAATCGGCGGTGACGTACAGATCGTAGAGATCGGCGATGCGGTCGTAATTGTTTTTCATCTCTGTGCATTCCCATGTGAATGATTCGGGCTCCTGACTCCGATGTACGCATTCGCCGGGAAAAGGTCAAGAGCCCGCCGGCATTCTTTTGCTATTTCGCCTTTTCACACAGGATATCCGCGGAATCGCCGACACCGTACTGTGCGGTCTTGCCGTATTTCCCTCCCGCATACTGTTGACGGAAGGAGATTTCGAACATGCGGCATCCGCCGTCGGGTTTCCGGAAGATGGTGGTGGTATTGATGGTCCGTGATACGATCGCACCGGTGACGGGGTGATACTGAATCGTCCAGTCACGATCCGTGATGATGACCTTGAGGGGAGTTTCTTTCCACTCACCGAGTGCGGTCATCATCTCCTTCTCGAGCGCCGCGTTGCGCATGGCGGGAGCCGGGGGTTCCACGTTCGCGAGCTTCTTTTCGCCCAGCTTCCGGTGCACGTCCGCGATGTGCTCCATGCCGGTCGTGCAGTCCAGCGAAAAGGATCCTTCCGCGATGGTCTCGTTGTAGTCGTCGGTGGTGCGGATGGTAATCGTATGGCGACGGGGTGAGATATCCTTTAACTTCTCGGTGAAAATCAGCGCTCCCCGCGTCGTCGACTGCCCGGGATCGGGAAGGATTTCGGATTTCAGCGTCGAGGCATCCCGTTCCGCCCCGTCGAGCTTGAAGGCATAGCGCGCCATTTCATTCCCGTCGACGAGGAGGATGGTATGGGCGACATTTCCGCCGTGCGTCGCCTCTGAGAAGGTGCCCTTGAAGTACATCATACCGTAAATGTTGTCGGAGGCGGTGAACGCGTTCCGGATGGAGGCGCTCTGTTCTTTTCCGGGTGTGATCGGATCTCCCGCGAAGACGATCTCTCCGACGTGCTGCACGTGAAACTCCCCGGTATACACCGCTGCCGCGAAGGATGCCCCCATGCTTTCGGCAGCCGCCTTCGCATCGTCACGCAACGCCTGCACCTGCCCATTGTCCGGTGTCACGAGCAGCACCCCCTCGGCAGTCAGCAACGCCGCTTCGGCCGCGTCGCGGGCAGCTCCTGCATGGTTCGCTCCCTTTGCCTTCTCCGCGTACGCCAGCTCGATGGCGCCGTTGATTTCCTTGATGATGTAGTCCGTGACCAGTCCGTTGAAATGGGGAAGAAACTTCTCCGTGATATCGGCAATCATGGTGGGTTCCCGGCGGTTCAGATCCGGATCCAGCTGCACGGCTCGCTCGGCCTTTGTGCGATTGTTCGCGTACTCTGCCGTCTTGCACTGGTCATGGAAATTCTGCGCCTCGTTTTTCTGCGCGAGCATCCCGGGATAGACGCTGCGGATGTCCATCAGCGGACGCACGGCCCGGTGCGCCGCCCGCAGCATTTCCTCCGGATCCTCCCCGGTGGTTGCGGCAGCGGACGGTTCCGTAAGAGGGACGGTCGTCGGCCGCCGTTCCTGCTGGTTCGTCTGATCCTGTTCATCGGCTTCTTCCGTGGCTTCCTTGACCACCCGCTCCGCCTTGTTCTTGATTTTCCCCAGGTCGATCTGTGCGTGACACGGCACGAGCGTCCCGGTGATCATCAGGAGGCAGCACATTATCCCTGCTGCCGTGAGGTGCTTCGAACAACACATGGACTCTCCTCTTCAATATGTGGATAGGGGAACGCCCCGGAGGATGAAAGGACAGCTGCGTGCATCCAGCTTCGTCTGATCCTGTACGGGACAGCAGCGTCGGGAATCGCTCATACCTATGATTTTTTTTCCCCAGAGTCAAGACATGGACAATAATTTTTCCGCACATGCTCTTGACATCGATCAAAACATTTTGTATTTACTGTGTAAATAATTGATATCCGCACCTTTTTCCCTTCCGCAGGCAGCTCTGCATGGGGACCGCAACAGAGAAGTGATCGCGCGGCCGTCCGTGTCCGCAATAATCGTATATACGCACCTTTTTCCCCGCAGCACCTTCCCGGCGACCGCATCCTGCCGCCAGCCTCCCTGTATCACCTGCGAAAAGAGGTTCGATATGACATTCCCCCGCTTTTTTCCTGCCGTTCTGCTTCTTCTCATCATCAGCTGTTCCGGTGAAACCGGCGACGACACCGGTCTATCCGACGGCAAGGTCGTGGCATTGCAGGCGTCCGCCGGCAGTCAGTATCCGACGGTGGTGAAGGACGCATATGCACCCTGGGCAAAGATGGAGCAGGAGGCGTATGCCGCCGTCCACCCGTCGGACGCTCCACGCGCTTCGGACATCGACATCCCCCCTTTCCCGGAATCGTATATCATCTCCAGCGGTCGGATCGGGGAAGGCACGACCGGCTTGCGCTTCGTCACCCTGATATGCACGGACGCCCCGGAATCCGTGCAGAGTTTCTATCTCCGCGAACTCGTCGACAAGCGAGCATGGACCTACGCCTCGCAGTACCACGTATTTCAGCCGGGATCAGGAAATGATTTTCTCGTGAACAATACGCCGTTCGTGTCCGTAACGACGCTGAATCCGCACAGCGAGGAACTGCGTTTCGTCGACAGGGATTTTCTCGCGGAGTTCCACACGCGGATTCAGATCACCTATCGGTGACCTGAGTACACAGAGCCGGGTCACGTTCAGAGTTTCGACCCGTGCTGCAGGACTTCGAAAAACCGTTGGCCATCCCCTCGCGGGCACGAATCACCGAACCAGCAGGAGTTTCCGCACCTGCATGCCGGTTGATGTATGGATGCGAGCGAAGTACATTCCGGCCTCCAGTGAGGGCGCGGGTTGCCAGCGCCAGGGTGCCGACAATTCGCTGATCCGATTTCCGAGCACATCCACGATCTCGACACGCTGCAGCGGGATGTCGCTGCGGAACACACAGGATGCTGTGACGGGATGGGGATGGATATCCACATGAATGGCGACCGGTTCCGGCACAGGCTCCATGTGGGTGACAACGGCATCGTAGAGTTCGATGCGCAGATCCGCGTGTTCGAGAATATTTGCCTCCGCTCGATTGCGAAGAACGAGCCAGCGCTCCTCCGTATCGGATACCGGCGTCGCCCAGGCGCCCATCTCCAGTGTAGGACTATATGCCAGTGCGGTGAACGGAGCGCCGCGACTCCAGGCATCGTAATTCACGGCATCCAGCAACAGCGCCTCGATCATTCCGCCCCCCTGCGCTTCCCAGCGGTGGAAGCGGCTGCGCTGGCTGTCTCGTATATTGACCCCGGTCACGATCTGCGAACCGCGCGAAGTGAGAAAGACAGAATACGGTCCGGGCACGGCGGGCGGCTGTACGGAAGGGGCATTGCTCGTCCGTCGCACATGGGGATATGACACGTTCACGTTGTACAGCGCTCCTTTCGCGCTGTTTGCCTGCGTGAGAAAGTACGCGCGGGTCGAGTCCTCCGGACTCCATCCGTATACAGGGTGATGGAGGTTGACGAGGTAGCGTTTTCCGGCACCCGCTCCGAATTCGACCACACCGCTGCTGTTGGTGTAGAAATGCATGCAGGGACGATACCCCTGGCCGTAGATATTCGGTGCATACAGCTGCACCATTGTTCCCTCCATAGGATTCCCCAGCGTATCAGTGATCGTCAGCCGGAAGGTACAGGTATCGGCATAGCCGGCTGTCATGTTGAAGGGATAGCCATCGGGACGCGTGGCCTCGACCATGGAGATGTCCCATCCGTAACTCCCGCCTGGAAGCATGTTGGTAATGCCGTAAAACTGGTTTCCGCTCTCCGAGAGTCCTCCTCGGAAAAATTCATAGTGATGCCATCCCTCATCCCAGACGGAGCCGAACACGTGATCCTCGGCATGACAGCCGAGATAGACAATGGGGATCAGCGCAGTGCGGCAGGCGCCCGCTACGAGAAAGGCGTCTTCATTGCAGTTCCCGTTGTGTTTCATGAGGATCTGGTTCGGCTGAAAGGCGCGCGGCAGGCGTACATCCACCGGAACGGCGCGGGATGCCCAGTTCCCGAGCATGTCGAGCGCAGTCTGTCCGGGCCCGAAGTCGCGATTGAACGTCAGGTAGGTTTCGCGGCGATCCCAGAGCACACGCGGTTGTTTCATGAGTTCGCCGAAGCGCGGGATGCTCGTCACCGTCCCCTTGCTCGTGGTAATGTTCACCGGCTGATAATCATGTGCGGGATCGGGGTTGTTCCAGATGAATTCCCGCCAGGAGTACCCGTAGGTGCGCTGCCCGCTGTTGTCGTTATTGTTGTCCGCTACGTAGACGCCCTCCTGATCCATTTTCGGGTGGACGATATACCAGTAGTAGACGTCACGCGGAATCTGCTTCCACACGGTATCCTGTGCCACCGGATCATAGATACGGTATTCCGTCGTGGTGTAATAGTTGCGCGCGGCGTAGCTGCCGGATTCGACCAGGCGCACGTACTGAAGTGAATCGGCGATCTGGTAGATAAAGGCCGCGTTGCGCACGAGCATCCCGCGATCCAGTCCGAAGCGACTCTCGGTCAGCGTTTGCATCGAGGAACATGCGATGGTAAAGGCTACCTCGTCCTTGATACGCTCCTCCGCAGTGGTGATCAGCCGGGCGAAATCGTCATCGGCACCCCGTGCGGCGAGCAACCGAAGCTTCAGAAGCAACTGTGGCCGCAACCAGTCGGGAACTTCCTCCAGTGCCTGCTGCGCCTCTCCCGAAAGTTCCGGGGTTGCGCCGACGCGCTCGATGCGCTTTCCGGCTGGATCAATGCGGAGGACGAGCGTTTCCCCTTCGAACAGAATATCTGCTTCGTCTCTTGCGGCAAGCACATTCCCGTCCATCCGGCGCATAAGCCAGTGATCGCGCGCCTGCGACATCAACGGAGGCATTACCGTCGGCAAAGGGAGCGGATGTACCTCGGTCAGCGAGAGCACCGATGACGGCAGATCGCCGTCACCACGGATGATCAACGGATACTGCTGTGCCGCAGCGGAAGTTGCCAGGATGAGAAAGAGGATGATGGGGATATAAATACGATGCATGGGAACCTCAGTTTGAGCATGTGGCGGGCGAGATCCATCACCGGCGACGCAAGAGGATTCCGTCGCGGGAGGTGACGAAATAGTAGGAGGAAAAGAGCTGAAAATCAAGTAGCCGACCGGAGAAGGGCATGGAATCCGGAGATTCGTCACCCGTGACGCCCGGTGGTGAAACCGACGATGCCCGTTTGGTCATTGCCGGATATTTGATCCCGTTTCCGCTTGCATTGACTTGCAGATATTCTTATCATGAGTATCGTCTTTCCACATATTTCAGGCACAGATGAGGAGGTATGCATGTCACCCATGCGCATTCTGTTGGACACGCCGGCGGTGATCAGTTTTCCCGACGGCAGCACATACACGATTACCGTGAGTGTCGAAGATTATGAACCCCTCGAGGACAATCATTTTTGCATTGAAATGCAATTCCAGGATTTCCGGACAAGGAAACGCATCTGCCTCGAAGACGAGGTACGGAGCGGACACGCATTCCTGTACAGCGCCGGCGCATGGAAGGTCGAACGCCCGTGGGATGGCACGGAACAAGGAATGGTCACCCCGGTGCTCCTTCCGAACAAAGTGACGTATGCCACCACCTCCCCTCCCATTGAGCTCGTTCTCTCTGATCCCGATGAATGGGTCGGACACGATCCACTCTGGAACGATGTCTGGCTGACGCTATATTTCACTCTCCCCACGGCAGCCGTCCCGAGTTTCGTCCTGAATGAAACGAATCAATCCACGAACGCATTTCCGATGCAATTCGCGCTCGCACCGGGCGCCCCTCCGGAAGGCGAGAAAAAATTGACGCGGAAGAAGATCCGGATTATCTGGCAGTAGGCCGGAATACAATTGCTCGCATCCGGATCTCCATGCTTCGATACACGCAACATGGCTGTGTGGATCATGCTTGCCAGGGAGGATACTTCAACGCCGCGGGGCGACTCCTGCCGAACGCGCGTGTTCCTGTGGAGAATACTTGTGTTTCAGACGTCCCGGGGAAGGACGATATGCACTTCCGTCTGCACACCGGGGGTGGATTGCACCGTCAGCTTCCCGCTGTGCAGCTGCGTGATGATATCATAGGAGAGGGAGAGACCGAGTCCTGCATTGCGACCGCTGCGGCGCGTAGTGAAGAACGGTTCGAAAATACGGTCCCGGATATCGTCGGCAATCCCGTGGCCGTTGTCGGTGATGCTGAGATGGACTTCGTTCTCCACGGCTGCGCTCCTCACCCTGACCGTGGGAGTCAGATCCGCTCCTTCTTCCGCCGCACGCGAAATAGCCGCCTCCCAGGCATTGTTACAGATATTGACGATTGCACGGCTCAATTCCTGGGCCATGACACTCATCGTTCCGACATTCGCATCATAATCCCGATGCAGGTCGAGCGAAAACTGCGGGTACTGAAGACGCATCCCGTGATATGCCAGCATCACGAACTCGTCGACGAGGTCATTGAAAACGACGGTGCTGCGCGTGCTCATGCCGGAGCGTGAATGCATGATCATCGCACTGACGATGGTCGTGGCCCGATGTCCGTGTTCGCGGATATGATAGCAGTTTGAACGAATCAGTTCGATTAACTTCCGCGTCTGTCCACTCCCCTCGTTTTCCGGTGGCAGTGCCTGTTCGAGTTCGCCGAGCAGTTCGCAGGAAAGATCCGAGAAGTTGTTGACGAAGTTCAGTGGATTCTGTATTTCATGGGCAATGCCGGCGGTGAGTTCCCCCAGCGCGGCGAGTTTCTCGTGCGCCACCAGCTGCCGTTGAGTATCGATCAGTCGCCGGTTGGTAGAATCCAGCTCCCGGTTTTTTTGCTCCAATTCCTCTATCGCACTTGCTTTCGCCACTGCGGATGATGCGTGTTCCTTGAGACGCATGAGCCGGTGCAGATCACTCTCGCCGAAGGTATCCTGCGTGATGGACCCAAGAACGAGGAAGCCCTCGAGCAGGCGGGCGCGCTCGATGATCATCGCCATGAAATGTGTCTGAGCGTTCCCGCCGTTCCCAGGGAAGAAACGCTTCCCGAGTCCCTGCAGCAGATACACACCCTCGCGCATGCGCTGCATGGAGGAATCCGGCGTTCCGACGAGTTCCCGCAGTGTGAAACGCTGGTCTTTCAGTTCTGAAGCTCCGCGTCCGACTGCAGCGACCACACGGAATTCCTCCTTTCGAATCTCCCTCCGGATGAACAGAGCCAGATCGGCGTGCGGAAAGAGCAGCAGCGATTGCATCAGCAATGCATCGAGCACATGCGGCATGCGTGTCTCCCGATTTACGGTGCGAACGATACTGTCGAGTCGTTCCAGCTCTTCCGCCTGCCGGTGGATCTCCCTTGCCTGTGTCTGGATTTCCTTCGTGCGTTCCGCGACCAATGTTTCGAGTTCCTGGCTGCGCTCGACGAGGTAGCGGGAACGGTAGAGCATGGGTCCACCGAAGAGAAGGAATCCCAGGACGACCCCTCCGATCATCAGGGCCCACCAGCTGCTGTACCACGGCGACAACACCGTGAACCGCAGAATCACTTCCTCACTATCCACTCCTTCTGCATTCTGAGAGATGATATGTATGACATACTCGCCGGGCGGCAGTTGGACGTATTCGATGAAGGGCTGTCTTTCCGTACTCTGCCAGGTCGTATCAAATCCTTCTCTCTTATAGAAATAGTTGAGTCGCTCCCGCATGCCGAATGTGGGAGCGGTAAACTCGATGCGAATCATCCGGTGGTCGTCGTCGATGTCCAGCGGTTCAGCGGGTGTCTGCCCGGCATTGCCGTACCAGAGGATACGACCGTCGACCGTCACCCTGCGCAGCATGGTCCGGAACGGTTGCTCGAAGGGCTGCCGGATGTGCGGATCATAGCGAAATACCTTATCCTCCGTGCCGAACCAGCAGATCCCGTCCGGATCGATATGCAGGGATATCACATCTTCATTCATCAGGCGGGTGAAGGATGCGTGATGGAGGGCGAGATGTCCATCATCCTGCACCGTTGCATATCCGACACTTTTCACGCCGAACAACTGCATCCATATGCGATTCTCCCGGTCTTCCTGAAGAAAACTTGGATCGTATCGCAATGGTGGTCGAAAAGCGGAGAGGAATTGATCGTCCAGCTGAAAGGCCTGTGTCCGCAAATCAAATGTAAAGGTTCCGTACTCCGATATGATGAGCAACGAGCCACGGACGGCTCTGACAATGTTCGGTCCCATGGGAATGCCGTCCGACGTATCGTAGACGTGAATCGCAGGATCGAGGATGCCCATCTCCGCATCAATGCAAACGACGCGTGAATATGGCGTTCCGTACCAGATCCGTCGATCGACCGTTTCGCACATTGCGAGAACAAAATCCTGCTTGTCTTCCACGACGGGAACGACGCGCCAATTGCCACTCGACCGAATCAGCAGATACATGCCCTGTTCATGTCCGACGGCGATGGTATCGGTGTTTCCGTGCACCGGCAGCAGAACCCGTCCCCCCCGTCGTGTGATTCGCCGCATCCGTTCCGAAGGATCGAGGGCGAATACACCATGGGAGGATGCAACGAGCATTTCGTCTCCGACGACTTCCAAATCGTAAATCGTTGTCTGGATCCCGGGTATGAAGTGAAATTGGACACGTTCAATGTTTCCTGCATCCTGCTGGCGGGCGAACGAACGCAGACGGTACACCCCCTGTGTCGTGGCGGCGTAGAGCTTCCCCTGAAAACGGGTGATGGCGGCGACCTGTCCATTGATCCCGAGCTCGTCTCCGAAATACGTGGTCCGGGAAGGCCATTCAACGCGCACGAGGCCGTTTTTCAATGCGGCCCAGATGTTCTGATCCGCATCCTGCATCATATACGAGACGCCATTGCTGGACAGCTGCTGATCCACAATGGTCAACAGTGTGCCTGTGCTGTCCGTGATCCAGATTCCGTGTTTCATCGTCCCGAACGCGAGACTCCCGTCCACAAGGCGGAGAGCACAGTGGGGAACGGCGGAGCCGAGGGACTGAGCATGCTCCCAGAGCAGCTGAAAGCGTCCTCCGTCATAGCGAAAAACGCCCTTCCGGCGCGTTGCGATGATCATTTCACCATTGCGGAAAGGCTGGAGCATGATGATCACATCCATCGGATCCTTGAAAATCTCTCCACCGGGGATCGGAATGACCTGCTGCTCGCTCAGGACACAGAGACCGATACTGTCCTGCTGCACATACAGCCGTCCATGAGCGCTGTGCATGGATCTGAAGGCGGTCTGCGGAAGGATGTAGGTGCAGACCCGTCCATCCCAGCGACACAAGACCTCCGTGCTCCCGAACCAGACATCCTCCCCGAGAAATTGGATGGCGTCGACACGTGTGAGCGTGGGTGCATTCGAAGGCAGCCGCCGACTGAGCAGGTCCATCGCGAACCGGCCCGTCGAATCGAGGATGACGCGTCCGAAACCGCCGAGAAGACCGAAGTACACGGTTCCATCCTTGGCACAGGAAACGGAGAGTGTCGGCATGTTGATTGTCGATGTATGGAAACGCCAATCGGCACCGTCGAACTCGAGCAGACCGAAACTGTTTGCCACCCAGACGATCCCGCGCGGATCGCGTGCACATCCGAAATTGGCGACATCAAATCCCAGCTCGCCGGTATCAAAATACTCGACAATTGGAACGCCAAGTTCATTTGGGTGCGCACTATACCCGCCCTGCTGTGCCGTTGCGACGAACGATGCGCTCAGCAGTCCGGTAAGCACCAGCATGGTGATTCCACTTGTGCTTCGCATCTCCTCACTCATCACAGGTTTTCGGATTGTGTGGTGTGAATACTACGGAAAATGCCCTCCAAGCGCAAGCCTGACCCGCCCACATATTCAATGTCGTAGCGCCGGACGTCTATCCGTCCGGGGGGGACTTCTTCTGCTCCGCGGGGACATCCGGTATCATCGGAAGAGAAGTCTTGCGAAATACCGGACCGAACGTTATAACGATGATGCATACAACGAGAAATACCAGCGCGATCAGCAGGATATTCCAGGGAGAGATATCATATGCACCCATGACTCCCAGATACAGCTTCATCCCGAGGACGACCGGTGCCGTCCACCACCGTTCCCAGGGCGGAAGAACCGTGAAGGCGATCACGGCCTCCCGACCATAGACGCCTTCGGCATTCATCGCCCGCGCTCGCAACAGGTACCTGCCGGGTGGCAGCAGGAAGAACTCGACTTCCCCGTTGCGGCCGCTCATCTGCCAGAGTGTGTCGCGTCCCTCGAGTCGGTAGGTGTACTGCATTGCCTGGCGCATCCCGAAATAGGGTGCGGCCAGCGCGACGACAAGACGCCGATGTTTGCAACTGATACGGAGCGGCGTGTCCACAGGAGGAAGCGTATTTCCGCCGTACCGGGTCTTGCCGTCCACATGCAGTGATCGGATGAGCGTTTGGAATGGTTTGCGAAAGCGCTGCGGAACGCTCGGATCATAGCGTACAAGCTTCCCCTCCGATCCGAACCAGCAGACGCCATCGTCGTCACTGTGCATGCTGAGGATTCCCTCATTCCTGAGCCGTGAGAAGGGCGTCGACTCGAATACCAGGTTCCCGTCGCGGTCCAGAGACGCCATACCGACGGTTCCGTCGAACTGCTGTATCCAGATGCGGCCCCGACTGTCCTCGTGGATGAAGCGCGGATCTTCCAGGGAAGTCGGATCCAGCGCTCCGAATACCGAATCGACGATGAAGCGATCCCGCAATGCGTCATAGGTGTAGGTTCGATCCTCCGTGATCATGACCAGGCGGCCGCGCAGGGCATGGACGAGGATCGGACCGGTCGGCAGGCCGTCGGCGGTACCGTACGTCCGTATATCCCGGGAATGGACACCCGGAGACAGCTCGAGGCGGTACACCCCGGATTGCGCAGATCCGGCCCAGATCGTCCCGTCTGCCGTTTCACACAGGGAGAGAATGAACGCATCACTCTGCTCAATGAGCGTCCGGACCGCCCAACCCTCGGGGGACCGCGTGAGAACATCGATCCCTGTTTCGCGACCGACCACAATCGTATCGCGATTCCCGTGTACCGCATGCAGGAGCCTCGATCCACGCTTGGTGATGCGGCGCAGGCGTTCCGCGGCATCCATCGTGTATATCGCTTCACTGGTACAGACAAGCAAGCCATCACCCGCGGAAAGCAGATCGTACACCGTCGCATTGATCGCCGGTAAAGGCGTGAAACAGCTTCGGGAAAGCGCGGGGTCGCTTTCGCCTGCAGCGATGTCCTGCAGGCGGAACAGTCCCTGCGTCGTCCCGGTGTACAATGTCCCGTGGAAACGGATGATGGAGGAGATCTGTCCGTCGAGTCCGCTGCTGGAATGGAAAACCGTCACACGGGACGGCCATTCGATGCGTGCCAGACCGTCATCGAGCGACACCCAGATGTTTCCATCGTCATCCTCACTGAGATGAATGACGGCATCATCTCCGAGTCCCACATCCTCATTCAAAACTGTGATAAGCGTACCGTCCTCGTCCACGATCCGGACCCCGCTGCGCAGGGTTCCCAGGGCGAGTGTTCCATCCGACAGGCGGATGCCGCACAGAGGAATGTATGCCGGTCCCGGGTGGGAGCGATAATCCCAGTGAAGCTGTGCGCGGCTGCCGTCGTACAAGTACACGCCTTCATGCTTCGTCCCGATCAGCAGCGCACCATCTTTTCCTCCGCAGATGAATGCAATACCGTTCCTTTCGTCAGCGAACGTCTCTCCCCCCGGGAGGGAGACGACGGAATCGCCGTCCACGACACAGAGACCGATTCCTTGCTGCTGCACATAGATGCGATCGTTAACGTTGAATATGCGTCGGAAGGACGTCTGTGCTTCGAGGAGGGTGCATGTCGTTCCGTCGTATCGGCAGAGTGCGCCGGAACTACCGAACCACACGGTATCGCCGATGGCGGACAGGAAATCGATGCGACCAAGTGGTGGGGATCCCTTCGGGAGTCGATCGCTCAGCAGCTCCATGCGAACATCACCCGCGGCACGTGTGACAACACGTCCGAAGGCTCCCAGCATCCCGGCGTACACCGTTCCGTCGTTGCCGCAGGCAACAGAAAACACGGGGCTATGGATTGGTGTCGGCAGCACGCGCCAGCTGATCCCGTCGTATTCGAGCAGACCGAAGGGGTTTGCGACCCGCAGCAGACCGCGGCTGTCGCGAACACTGCAGAAGTTGGCCACATCAAATCCTGCTGCCTTGGTATCGAAATATTCGACGATCGGGATGCCCCGTTCCTGATGCGCTGCCTGGGCGGAGATTTCCGGTGGCAGCAAAAGACATGCCCCCAGTAGTCCCCCAAAGAAGAAGAGCGGAAGAAAAGCTGTGCGATGCATTTCCACTCGAATCGACTTGTATTCGGATTGTCTACTCTGGATTTTATGAATAATACAAACCATGCGCAAGTCGCGCGGGGAAAAAATATTCGTCTGATTCCGGAATGTTCGTCTGATTCCGGGAAGAATGTGTACTTTCCGGATAGGGCGTGCAAGCCCTGCACCGCACGATGGCCACCGATGTTTCATTCCTTCCCTCCTTCCTCATGCTTTCCGGATCCCATATCGAGCTCAGTGCTTCCGCACTGAAAAAAAACATTCAGTACCTGCAGCGCCGGATCGGGATTGCCACGCGTCTCGTCTCCGTGATCAAGGGCAACGCGTACGGCCATGGTATCGAGGCCTTCCTTCCCCTGGCGGAGCAGTGCGGCATGCGCAGCTTCGCCGTTTCGGACGCCACGGAGGCAGAGCGGGCGTACCGGGTAAAGCGGGCACCGAGCGACCTGATGATCATGAGCATGATCGACAACGACGATCTCCCCTGGGCCATCGAGCGTGGTATTTCTTTCTACGTCTTCGACGAAGACCGTCTGCAGGCGGCCATCACAGCGGCGGCACGTGTCGGCAGGACCGCGCGTATTCACATCGAAGTGGAAACCGGGTTCAATCGAACCGGATTCAAGGAAGCACAAGTCGACCATGTCATCGACCGCTGTCTGCAGCACCGAGATGCACTGCGCGTCGACGGAGTCTGCACACATTTCGCGGGAGCGGAGAGCATCGCCAACTACTATCGGAACATGGAGCAGAGCGCCATCTTCGGACGCATCCGCGACCAGGTACTGCGGCGCGGCCTACAGGTGGGCGCATTTCACGCCGCCAGTTCCGCGGCAGCTCTGACCTATCCTCATACGACATTGGACATGGTGCGCTCCGGCATCGCCATGTACGGCTTCTGGCCGAGCAAGGAAACCCGCATCCACAACATGCTCTCGCGGGAAACGCATTTCACGCGTGATCCGCTGCATCAGGTGCTTACATGGAAAAGCAGGATCATGTCTCTGAATCATATCGCCGCCGGACAGCACGTCGGCTACGGCACAAGTTACCTCACCGCAGGTCCCACGAAAGCCGCGGTCATTCCGGTCGGGTATTATCACGGCTACAGCCGGAATCTCGGCAATCTCGGCGAGGTGTTGATCCGAAACCGTAAAGCGCCGGTCATGGGCATGGTCAACATGAACATGATCCTCGTGAACGTCACCGCCATCCCCGGTGCAG
>JAFGKR010000334.1 GCA_016928515.1 Bacteroidota bacterium
CGCTCCGCGCTGCCATACGGACTACGGAATGATCGCACCACGCTCGCTCCCACGCTCTGCGTGGGAGCGGCCTGATCACCATGCCGCAGTGCCATACTAACACAGAATAGACACCTTCACTCTCCGCTACAACGACAACACCATCATGGGACGCAGCCGCTATCGCTTCCACCATTCGGATTTTCCCTATTTCCTGACATGCACAATAGTCAACTGGCTGCCCTTGCTTGCCTACTCCGAGAACAGAGCTGTAATCGTTGAAAGCCTGAAGCACCTTACCTATAAGCAGAATTTACATCTTCACGGATACGTTCTCATGGAGAATCATATTCATCTTATAATCCGATCAGAATCTCCTTCCCTGCACATTGCAAAGATGAAATCATTTACAGCAAGACAACTCATTGATGCATTTATTAAACAAGCGAGATTCGACTTGCTTCAACAGCTCCAGTACTCGAAAGCTTCGTACAAGTCTGACCGCGCATACCAGCTTTGGCAGGAGGGATCACACCCCATCATGATACAGAGCAGAGAAATGATGGCACAGAAGCTGCTCTACATGCATAATAATCCCGTCCGACGCGGATATGTCGACGATTCTCTCGCCTGGCGATTCTCTTCCGCGAGGAATTATGCCGGGATGCCGGGGGAGATTGATATATCCATGGATTGGTGAATGGACGCGGAGCGTCCGGGGAGGGCGTTCCACCGCAGAGCGGTGGAACGAGCGCGCATAGGTGGAACGAGCGCGCATAAGTGGAACGAGCGCGCATAGGTGGAACGAGCGCGATTCGGCCGCCTCGAACAAATACACCTGATATTCTTGACATTCTCATGACAAACACGGTATATGTACGCAGCATTTTGGGTCTGGACCTTTTCTATCAGCATGTTTCCGGAGGGCGCAATGAGACGCATCGCAGTCATTTCTCTCCTCACGCTTCTGATGACGGGGTGCTTCCCGAGCAGAAGCGTCGAATACTCGGAGCGGGGGGAGGCTCCGGAGATTTCCCTCTACAACGCTTCCGCCAAGCTCTTCTTCAGCGACGGATCCGTGATTCTCATGCCGCAGGGGATGCAGCTCTCCGGCGATACCATCATCGGCATCGGGCAACGACACTCTCTTCTCGGTGACACATCACGTTTCCGGAAATACCATATTCCTCTCGACAGCGTCGCAGCGATCACATATTATGAGAACAATCACAACGCCGGGGAGGTACTCGGATCGGCCGTGTTCGGATACTTCGGACCGCTGTATTCCTTCCTGAGCGTCTACTGCCTGATCTGTCCGAAATGCTGCTTCGGCTGCTGTCCCACGGTGTACGTGTGCGACGGCGAAGAAGAAACGCTCATGGCGGAATGTTTCTCCTACTGCATATCTCCGTTCACGCAGAAAGCCGACCTCGATCTCCTCGCAAGGGAATGGGATCCCGAAAAACCGTTCCGCATCCGTGTCGCAAACGAAGCGCTGGAGACGCATTCCATCAACACGCTCACGCTGCTCGCGGCGGATCACCCGCGCGGCAGCAGCGTTTTCCCCGCCCCGGACGGACGCATCCTCGGTGTCCGCGATGTGCGCGTTCCCTCCTCGGTTCGCAACTCCGTCGGAAGGGACATGACGCCCATGATCCGTGAAAAAGACGATATCGGCTACCGTAGCGGCACGAACATTTTTGCCGATCGTGCAGAGAAGGCAAAGCCCGACTGGCTGACCTTCCCCATCGACGATGCCGGTGGAGCCGACAGTGTTACGATCATGCTTCGCCTGCGAAACACACTGCTCAGCACCGTGCTGTTTTACGATATCGTTCTCGCTTCCCAGGGGATGCAGGCGCTCGAGTGGACACAGCGGATGGCGGAGAATCGTCCCTACGCGCTGCTGTTCACCGCGCTGTACGAGCAGTACTCCGGCATCCGCTGCCTGACGGGCGGGAATGGCGATTTCGAGGAAGCTGCGCATATCGGGGATATCGGTCCGATCGCATGGACGGAAATCGCCGTTCGCGTTCCGCTCGAGAAGGATCGACGGGAAATCCGGCTGGAGTTCTTCCCCGACAACGTCGCCATCGACTGGATCGGATGGAGCGTTGAGTCGTTGCGTGAGGATGAAATGCACATCACGACGGTTCGGCCAACAGAAGCCCGGGATTACCGCGATGTGGATATCTCCGCTCTCCTGTCCCGCATCCGTCACCATGACGAGGATTTCCTCGTTCACGAACCCGGAGACAACATCCGGCTCACATACGACATCCCGGACAGCCGGAAAGGATGTACATCCCTCCTGCTGGCTTCCTCCGGGTACTATTACGAGTGGCTTCGCGGCGGATGGATACGGGAGCACGGTGCGGGACGAGCGCTGAACATCTTCAATCGCGGGGAAATTCTCGCGCAACTCCACCATCGCTGGCTGGAAACACAGGACGGACTGGAGAAGGCGTTTTTCAACAACCGCGTCCCGCTCAAGGAGGTGTCACAATGAAAACGCTCATCCGCTCAAAGCAAAGACAATTCGTCCTGACGATGCTCTCTGCCCTGATCCTGCTCTGCACGGACGGATGCAGCACACTTGACCAGGTTACGGTACAGGGGGAGACGGTTTCGATGCTGGTCGGTCCCGTGGAAATCGAAGCGGAGTTGCTGCTTCTCACGGACAGCGCGGCGTACATCATCCCGCACATCGCGAGGCCGCCGATCCAGGGGATCGAGCCGGGAAAAATCTATCGCGCGGATCATTCCGTTTTTCCGCAGTTCACTGTGGAGGGCCTCGTGAATACGGACTGGGTACCCTGGCTGCTCGGCATGCAGGTGATACCCGCAATTCTCGTCGGCATCGAAGCGGCCGCGTATTCGGATGCAAACAGCTTCCCCGCGGTCACCGGCATCATGCTGATCCCGACTGCGCTGAACGCACTCTTCTTTCTCGGCGGAAGCGCGGCAGCGGATATCCCACCGTTCCACAGGAACGATCCGAAGACACCGGTGAAGGATTATATCCGTTACGCGCATTTTCCGCAGGGACTGACACCGGAACAGCTGCAGCTTCTTCTGCAGGCGCACGGGCAGACCGAGCCGCTCTCCCTCGCCGACGCGGCGAAACGGGTTACCGTCGTGAAATGAATCTTCGTGGGCGCAAAGTCACAAAGCCTCGGAGACACAGAGAAGAATATGGAACACCGAAGTCACGAAGGCAGCGAAAGATTTCACGACGAGAACGATTCAGCCAGTCTGCACGTGCGCTCTGTTCGAACGACCCCTTCGCTTGCTTCGATCCTTCGCTGTTCAAATTGTCTGTGCGACTCCGCTGTGCCTGTTCCCTTTGTATCGTTGTGCAGGGGTATATTTCCGCATGGATTCAGCATGGATACAGATCGCGGCAGGGATTCTGGCCCCCTACGCCATAGCGGGTTTCGTGGATTTCTTTGTCAAGGAGCGCACGAAACGTCGCGTCTATGCGGAAGGGGGGAAGTGGTCCAACGTTCCCGCATTCCTGAAACACGACCGCGGATGGCACTGGTGGATTACGCTGTCATGGTTGCTCCTTCAGCTCTCCGCGGTGCTGCTGATGAACTGGCCCTGGCAGATTCTGCTCGGAGCGGTGATTTTCTATACCGAAGACCTGGTGTACTACATCTTCACCTTCTTTGTCTACGGAGGAACGTATGACACCCGTCGTTTTCTTCCGGACCATGTCCCCTGGCTACACGGTGGTCTTTCATTCTACGCCAGGCTCGTCGGTGGCCGCTTTCCCCGCAGAACCTTCCTCATTGTCTATGCGCTGCAGTGGATACTGCTTATCGTGTGTCTCATCCTCTGGCCGGCAGGATAGGATCTTTGAAGTCACCAGGACACCAAATCACGAAGACACCAAGAGAAATAGAAACAACGAAGACAGCGAAGAGAACGAAGGTTTTTTCTGTCGAAAACGATCAAGCAGGTTTGCTGGATCGTTCTATTAAAAACAACCTTCGCTTTCTTCGCCTCTTCGTTGTTCTTGTTCTCTTCGTGTCTTCGAGTCTTGGTGTCTTTGTGCCCTCAAGATATATCTGCAAACACGGCATCGATGAGGTCAGCGAGATGCCTAGGAGCGATGAGAATCTGCGCGCCGTGGGCGCCGGCGCTTACGTAGATGCTCTCGAAGAGAAGCGCGGTCTCGTCGATCCATGTCGGATACTGCTTCTTCATGCCGATCGGTGAGCATCCCCCACGGACGTAGCCGGTCAGCGGCAGCAACTCCTTCACTGCAATCATTTCCACCTTCTTGTTACCACTCGCAGCGGCGGCCTTTTTCAGATCCAGCTCCAACGGCCCGGGCACGCAGAACACCACGACCCCCGTTTTATCCCCCCGCGCCACCAGCGTCTTGAACACCTGCTCATGCTCCGCACCGATCTTGTCCGCGACCGTAATCGCATCGATCTCCCCGTCGGAACTGTCGTAGGTGATCTGCTCGTGGGGAATATTGTGGCATTCGAGGATGCGGGTGGCGTTGGTTTTCATGTCGAATCGTTAAAGGGTGAAAAGGGAAAAAGGTTAAAAGGTGCACGCTTCACAACCTTTTAACCTTTTCACCCTTTCACTTTTTAACCTCTTATCTCCACCGCCAGACGCCCGGCTTTCTCGGCCTCCGCACAGGCTCCTCGCGCTGCACGATGACGCGGGGTTCGGCAGCCGTGACGGGACCGCCGGACGGCATGGCCATCTGCGGCGACGGGGAGAAGGATTTTTTCGTCGTGTCGCCCATTGCGCGGAAACTACGTTCCGCCGAGGCGATGATTTCCGGACGAAGTCCCTCCTTCGATATCTCCTCGAGGAAAGCACGGCGACCGCGGATCAGATCCTTGATGTAATAGTCGATCTGCTCCTGGTTGTACAGCTTGTGCACATCCCACTCGTCCATGCGCTGTCCGTCCGCCTCGACAATGGATTCGGTACCGAGAATGCCGCGCTCCCACTTGTTGGTGCCGCGCAAGTCGCCGCGCTGTATGGCGGCCATCAAGGGCAACGGCACGCGCTCGGCCTTGCGCACCATGCGCTTGACGGTTTTCCCGTTCTCCTCGGTCTCCTCGATGATCTCGCCCATTCCGCCGGTGTTGTAGAGGCGGAAGTTTACTTGTCCCGGATACTTGTTGACGAGCTTCATGATGATGTCATGGAAACGGTTGACCTTCTGGCCGCGGCTGCCGATGATGAAATCGTCGGTGCCCACGATGCGCACGGACTCGCCCGCCTTCTCGGGATTCGCCGCGAAGCTCAGCGTGGATTCCCCGAAGAGATATGCCAGCACGCCCTGCTCGGGCGTGAGTTTCTGGGCAAAGGACATGATAGTGTTGCGCCTTGTGATGAAGGCGAACCACAGTGCATCATTCTCATCGAGATTCGGCAGGTTGATCGAATCAGCGGCGATGCTGATCATTTTGCCGTCGCGTTCGATGGCGAGTCTGTCCATCCGTACCACGGCGCGGCCGTTGCCGCAGAGGCTCTCATCCAGGAAATCGACCTTCCCGTCGGCGGTCACCATGACGTTTTCAAGCAACGCACTCTTGTGCGTGAGGGCATAATACATTGCTTCTTGGTCGGATTTCCGTACGTCGGTCTTCACATAGAAATTATGCTCGGACCCGAAGGCCGCACCGTCGTCACGGAGAAAACAGATATCGTCCTGAGAGGCATAGGTCATTTCACCGCGCTTCGGATCCATCTCGAGTTGATGGCAACTCCAGGTGGATTTGCCCGTCGCCGTCATACCGAAGAGAATCACGCCGTGCCGCTTGAGTTCGTTGCTCGCGGCGTCACGGGCGACCACGACCTTGCTGCCGGCGTGCAGGCCGAGCATGCCGTGCTCGTCGGCCAGCCACATGGCCTGGCGCAGGAATCCCTTCTTGTTTTCCCCGAGATAATCGCTGCCGAGACAGATGTTCAGATTGTACTCCGGCATGGTCAGGATCTGCTGCCGGCTCTGATGCTCCTCGGGAATGTGGATCATCGTGATATGGGGACCCGGCCGCCCGCCCGGATCGTCGAGCAGATTTCCCCACATGTATGCCAGACGCGCGTTGCGGAAATCCCCCACGCTCACGTACAACGTGCAGATGGGATTGAAGTCCGGATTGTTGCCCATCTGCCGCGTGAGCTTGACGAACGGCAACGTTGTCATCCACTTGAGCACCTTTTCCAGCTCTTCGGGGGCGTTTTTCACCACCTTCTCCTGGTATGGGAGAAGACTCGGCAGGCGCACGCGTTCGGATCCGAGATAAACGGTCTTCGCCGCGAGGCGCGAACTCTGCACCGAGCGCCAGACGTACGAGCCGTACTCGGTCTTCTGCGCGTGTTTCTTCACCCGGGGCTCAAGCCAGGCGAGGTCCACTTCCCGGATGTTCGGTCCGTCGAGCAGCGGAAGCAGCCGCTCATGGAAGCTTTTGTATACGTCGTTGTTGTAGATGTCTTTCGCCATGGGACTACCTTCCATTGCCGCTGACAAGATTCAGGACCTGCTGTACCATGTCGGTGAGCGTGGCCGTACCCGCGTTGAGCTGATAGACGTCCGCAGACTGGAACAGCTTTGTGAAGAAGCGCTTCTGCAGCTCCATCCGTTCATCGGATTTCACCAGCAGATGCGGATTGTAGAACGGATACTGCTTGCCACCGGTGGACGTACCCGCTGGATACCCCGATTCCACAAGGTGCAGTGCGTCCTCGAGACCGAGCTTCTGCACGGCACTGGTTACGGGATCGTTGCGCAGGATGAACACGTGCCGGATGTCGATGCGCTTCACGTGACGCGACATGCCGCCGAGCCAATAGGGATCGAGCATCGCATGGCTCTTCTTCGCGCAGTCGTAGCTGTAGGGAGCGCCGCTGTTGAGCGGACAGCTCTCCTCCAGCTTGTGCCTCTCGTTGCGACAATCCTCCACCTTCGTGATGACGTTTTCGCACTTGCTCTTGTCGAAGAGTTTCGCGAGTCCGTCGTAGGCGGACACCGCCTTCGTGGGCATGTAGATCTTCCTCTCGGGATTGTCGGCCGCCGCGTATCCGCCGCCGTAACGCACGAAGAGATAGTCATAGCTGTGCATTGCCGCGGCTTCATCTTCCTGGAACAACCGCCAGAACAGCTCCGTCTTCTTTGTTCCTTCCGGCCCGATGAAAAGGATACCCTCGCCATTGATATCCATCGTCATCGCGCGGATGGCATGGATGTCGAACAACCGCTCGGCGACGTCGGTCGTCAGTCCCAGCGCCAGCGAGCGCAGCGACCCGTAATGATCGGCGTTGAAGAGGACGCCGGTCTTCGTGTCGGAGTTGTAGAACGCGTGGGGTTCGCGTCCCGTCACGCCGTCCACTGCGTAAATCACGCCGTGCGGCTCGATATCCGCTTCGAGCTGCGCCGGATACCAGTTCTCCATCCAGAAATCGGAGAGATGCCCGACGTTGGTGCGCAGCTGCACGATCATGCCGTTGATGTTTGCGTTCCACTCGAAGTAACTGCTGTAGCCGAGATGCGCTTCCGCCTCGGCCACGAGTGCGTCGCGCATGCCGACCTTGACGTCCCAGTCCACCGGCACCTGGTGCTTCACCAGCGTCTCGGTGTTCGCCAGCTTGATGAGCTTGCGCTTCGGCGCCGGCTTCAGCTTGGCGAGCGCATCGGCGATACGGGCCATGCCCTCCTGCAGGTTGCTCATCGACGTGGCGTAGCTGATACGGATGAAGTCGTCCGACCCGAACGCGTCGCCCGGCACGATGGCAACGTTCGCATGCTTCAGGAGGAAGTACGCCATGCCGTAACTGTTGCGGATGGGCACGCCGTCGTATTCCATCTTGTAGTAGGAGGAGACGTTCGGAAAGGCGTAGAACGCGCCGCGGGGCATGGGACAGGAGAGGCCGGGAATGGATTGCAGCTTGTACACCACGAAATTCCGGCGCTTCTCGAACTCGGCTGCCATTTTGGAGATTTCGTACTGCGGTCCGGAATACGCCTCCAGCGCTGCACGCTGGGAGACCGAACTCGGATTCGACGTGGCGTGGCTCTGCACCTTGGCCATCGCGGAGACGATTTCCTGCGGGGCCGCCGCCCAGCCGATGCGCCATCCCGTCATCGAATAGGCCTTGGAGACGCCGTCGACCGTGATGGTGCGCCGTTTCACTTCCTCGCCCAATGTCGCGAAACGCGTGAACTTGAGGTTGTCGTACAGCAGCTTGCCGTAGATTTCGTCGGCGATGCAGATAAGATCCTCTTCCACGATGACTTCCGCCAGCGCTTCCAATTCCTCGATGGTGTAGCCACTGCCGGTGGGATTCGAGGGGTTGTTGAGGAACACGGCCTTCGTGCTGGCGTTGACCGTCTCGCGCAATTGGCTTGGAGTAAGGCGAAAGCCGTCTTCCTCGCGTGTCTGGATGATGACGGGTCGACCGTTGGCCAGCTTGACCATTTCGGGATAGGACACCCAGTACGGTGCGGGAATGATCACCTCGTCGCCGTCGTTGACGATGGCCATCATGGCGTTGTAGATGGATTGCTTCGCACCGCCGGAGACGATGATCTCCGTGGCGGGATCGTAGGTCAGTTTGTGTTCCTCCTCCAGCTGGCGGGCGATGGCTTTGCGCAGCGGGAGGATGCCTTCGTTGGCGGTGTACTTGGTGAAGTTCTCGTCGATCGCCCGTTTGCCCGCCTCTTTGATATGCGCGGGCGTCGGGAAGTCGGGTTCGCCCACGCTGAGATCGATGACGTCGATCCCCTGCTCCTGGAGCGCCTTGGCCTTCGCGGCGACCTTCAGCGTCGGCGATGAACCGATCATGTGAATTCTGTCTGCCGTCACGTTGCTACCTCAATGATTGTC
Organism: Bacteroidota bacterium; assembly: GCA_016928515.1. GTDB lineage: Bacteria > Bacteroidota > Ignavibacteria > SZUA-365 > SZUA-365 > BM516. Next base: position 8,841 of record JAFGKR010000334.1, read on the forward strand.
GTTTGCTGAATGCACCCATGCCGCACGGATCGGGGATTGAAAGCGGACATGGACCTGAGAAACGGTTCGATCACGGCAGGACTCAGTCCTCGCCCGCGAGCTTATCCTTGAGGAATTTCGCGAGATCGACGCCGGTCAGCGACTTGACGACCTCGGGTACATTGGCGAGCACGTCGGCGATCTGGCCGGTGAGTTGCGACGTCCCGAGCTTTCCGTCGGTACCGCCGAGAATCGTGATCTTGTCGATGCGCGACAACGGTTCGGCGATGTTCTTCGTGAGTTCCGGCAGCACATCCAGCACCATCTGGTACATGGCGGCCTGGTTGTATTGCTCGTAGGCTTTGGCTTTTTCGATCATCGCGTCGGCCTCGGACTTGCCGAGCATCCTGATGCGTTCGGCCTCGATTTCATTTTCCTTCGCACGGGCCTGCGACTTCGCCTCGGATTCCTTCAGCATGCGCACGCTCTCGGCTTCGGCCTCGGAAACGATCTGCACCTTGCGGGCCTCGGCCGGCTTGATGATGTTCGCTTCGAGTTCCTTTTCCTTGCGCTTGATTTCCTCGGTCTGGACTTTCGCCTGTTCCTGCGTTTCGATCAGCTTGACCTTGTACTCTTCCTGCTTCACTTCCTGCGCGAGGCGGAAACGTTCGAGTTCATAGGAGCCGTCTGCCTGGGCACGGACCTTGTTGACCTCGATCTGTGACCTGGCTTTGAGTTCCTCGTTCTTCCAGTTGCGACCTGCCACCTCGGCGACGGCCACGAGTTTGGCAATTTCCGCTTCCTTGTTCGCCTGCGCGGCGAAGATGGCGGCGTCGCGGTCGTACTCGGCCTGCTTGACGACGGCGTCGCGCTTCGCGGCCGCAATTTTCGGTTTGGACAGCGCTTCGAGGTAGCCCTGCGTGTCGTGGATATCCTTCAGCGCGAAGGAGATCATCACCAGTCCCATGCTGCCCAGGTCGCGCACCACCGCGTTGTAGACGCGATGGGCGAATTCGGCGCGGTCCTGATACAGCTCGGCGATGGTCATCCCGCCGACGGTCTCGCGCACCTTTCCTTCGAGCACGGTCTGCGCGACCTCGCGCACGGCGTCGGTGCCGCCGCCCATGAAATTCTGCGTCGCGAGGAAAATGGCGTACTCATTGGTGTCGATTTTCACCTGTGCGGTGGATTCGGTGAGAATGGGAATGCCGTCCTTGGAGAGCACTTCCGGGGTTTTGATGGTCACCGAGACCACATCGATGGGAAGCGTGTCGGCCTGCTCGGTGAAGGGATTGACGAAGGAGCCTCCGCCGATGCGGAATTTGTAGCCGATTTCCTGCTGCGTGCCGTCGGGCGTCGTGATCTGGCTTTTGCGTCCGGAGATGACGAGCACCTCGTTGGGACCGGCCTTGCGATACTGTCGGGTCATCCAGTAGATGAAACCGACGACCAGCAGAACGACGACGGCAATAATGATAATCCAGGTAACCATGAAAGCCTCCAATACGCTGGGGAACGTTCCAATTAAGTGCTCAGTGGATACAGACGCGGGCGGGGCCCCTTGCGTCCGCCCGGAAAACCCGATGAACGGTATTTCGGGCAGACGGATCGTCAATAAATACAAACGTACTTATCCTTTTTTTAACGACCAAATGGGACAGGTCGCAGGAGGCGGATGGCAGGCGGTAAAAGCCCTGGGGACGGATTGAATTCCTTCCGGGTACCTGCGGATGAAATCGAAATTTCCAAACTGCCGGTATGCACCGGTGTCAGTTCGAAGGGGAGTTCAGTCCGTCATCCTTGCTTTCCTGCTGTAAGGGCGAATCCGCAATGGAATGCACTCCGTCACACTTGCTTTGCTGCCATTCTGATGTTGAACGATTCGTTGCGGCACCGACTTCATCCCTGACTCCCTTGATTCCGATCAATACCGGATATCCATCAGCGATTTTTTTCTTGACTTTTTGAAATCACTTCCGTAAAATCTTCATCAAGCATATAACTATCGATGCGGTATGGAGTTTCCTGCACGGTACAGAGCGAATCCCGGGACACGTCGTCGCTGATCCCGGCCGCTCCGCATGTCCTGACACCGAAGGTGGGGACATGCTTTTTATGGACCGCGATGTTTCACCAACGACGAGGTTGTGTATGATAACACAAGGGAATAAGATCGTATTACCGTGTGTATCGTACCACTCCGTCAATCCTGTTCTGTTTCGAATGCCTTTTCCCTGATAGCAACGGAGAACATCCCATGAAACATCGCACCTTTTTCTTCGCTTTTGCACTGCTGCTTCCCGTTTTGCAGGCCCACGCTCAATCCCCCCCCCCGGCGGCTCCCAGTGAGAATATGGAGCTTTACTTCTATCGGACTCCCGGGCAGAACTTCATAGACGACATGAAAATCAACCTCAGCCTGGTCGGCGTCGTTTTCAACGAAGCCGGATTTTACCGGACCGAGGTGGAGAGCGCTCATCCCCAGGCGAACGACTACGATTGCGGCCGAAGCATCGTCGGCATCGGACCGTACTATTCCCAGGCACTGGATCTGCCGCAAAGCGGATGGCCCGCTGCCGTCGGCTGGGAGAGTGCCAAAACGAACGACACTCCGCAATCCCCGACAACGGCCGAGGCGTATTGCCCGGGAATGCTCGGATGGGGACTCTACAAGGTCCGCCTCTCCTACGCGCAGCCGTCCGACACGCTCGATGCCTTCGAGTTCTACATCAGCACCGTGGACGGCAACTGGGGCGTGGAGGGCCAGGAAATGGATTTCAATTTCTACCTGTACGCCTATCCCGGCGCACCGCGACCACGCGTCTGGAATTACGCCACGCAATCATGGCAATGGGTGACATACGGTGAGGTTCTCAATTCCTGGGACATCCACATCCCCGCACGGAACCGCGATCATATCCGCGCCGGATACGATTATGCACTCGGCGACACGGCGACGGTTCCCTTCGTGATCATCGACGACACGGATTATCCCCGTGAGAATGACGAATTCGCCATCACCATTCGCGACGCGACGCTCGATGTCAATACGCGGCTCGAGGCGGACATCATGAACGTCCCGTGGCAGTACACCTTCCGGATCGCCGACTGGTACGGACCGTCTTCCGGCTACGAATCCACCACCGTGCTCGCCGACGCCGATGCGTGGCTCCATGTCGGCGGTGAACTCTATCTGCAGGGACACGGAAACACCCACTACGAACTGACCGTCTTCCTTTCCGGCATGTCGCAGCAACGCGGATACTGGCAGGGCGTCGAACTTTCGGACGGCGCCTACATGTCCTCCGATCATGCCGCCATCGAATACACCGTGATCGGGATCAATCTCACCGGCGGCACCTCGGCGGACGTGTCCAACACCTTGATCCGCGCATTCGCCGAATACGGAATCCATCAGGACAGCCACACGCGTGTCATTGCCCGGAACTCGGTGATCCGCGAGGGAAGCATCGGCGTGTACGCGACGGGGAGATGCATTGGATCCGTCTATGGCTGGAACGAAGAAAACAACCCCGAGCCAGTATGGGTCATGAACAATGACGGACACGGCTTCGAGCTGGAGAACCTGGTTAATGCAGGTGATCCCGCCACACCTGATCAAGCATTGACCTTCTGCATCCAGCACAGCATCGTCACGGAAAACCGGCTCTACGGTATCTGGCATCACGGCGAGGGAGCGCCGCTCATCCAGGAGAACGAGATCAGCTTCAACGGTCTCTACGGTGGGGGAGCACCGTCGCATGACGGTCTGCACGTGAACGGATCGACCGCGCTCTCGGTGCACAAGAACTTCATTTACGGAAACGCCTACGGCATTCATCATGTCGATCCCGGTCATATATATGGGAAAGTAAATCCGACTGTATATTTACCAAATATATTACCTGTTGATCGTCCGAAGGTCGGTTTCAACTGCGTCCATGAAAACACGTTCAATCTCGGCGGCGGGCGTGGTGCGGAAACGCATCTCGGTCGTTATCCGAACGGGGATTATGAGGCGGACGGAACGCCGAAGAAATGGAACGGCTCGAATTCCTTCCTGAACCCGATCGGGATGACACAGGTGACCCTGAACAACAACCTCGTGGAACTGGAGCACAATTACTGGTATCCGTATTACAACTTCTCCGGTTCGGGACAGATCGAAATCAACGGGGATTTCGCGGCTCCCTGGCATGATCTTCCCTGCACGGAGGAGGGTGCACCGTACGGCGGCGACGGCGGAAGCGAGATCACCCTGTCCTCACTCTCGACGGAAATGCAGGATCTCCGAAACGCCGTCGATCAGCGCGCATGGGCGCAGGCCCGCGCACTCGCGTTCACCATGCTGGGTGCAGGCCCCACCCGCCTCGAAGCGCTTGCCGCGACAAACGCACTGCTGTCGGCGTACGCCGCCACACGGGATACGACGCTCATCCTCTCTACTGTCACGCTCAACGCGTCACTGAGCGCAACCAGTACGCGGGACAGGGAAGCGTTCGCGGGCACCCTGCACGCCCTGCGGGGAATGTACATGATCGCGAGGAACGCCGTTCAGGCGCTGGCAGTCTGCGATGCGCTGATCACCCACTTCCCGGGCACCGAGGATGCCTTCAGCGGAAAGCTCTACAAGAGTTTCATTTATTCAGGCATACTCGGCGACGACGTCAACGCCCTCGCGGTGGTGAACGACATGCTGCGTGACACGCCGGACGATCCGGAAGTGATCGCGCAGTATTACAGCATCACGCACAGCTATCCGAAACCGGTTCCGAAACGGGCGGCAGCGGCGGAGAATGCCGGAATCACGCTCGCACAGAATTATCCGAATCCCTTCAATCCCCGAACGACGATCACCGTGCGTCTCGCATGGGAGGACGTCGTGCGACTGCAGGTGTTCGACACGAAGGGGAGGCTTCTGCGCACGCTGCACGAAGGGACGCTCCCGGCAGGGGCGCACGAATTCACCTTCGATGCGCACAACCTGCCTTCCGGACTGTACCGCTGCGTGCTCACGACAGGATCGACGCGCCTGGTCCGTACGATGACGTATGTAAAATAGCAGGAAGTCACCGGGGGAAAGATC
>JAFGKR010000069.1 GCA_016928515.1 Bacteroidota bacterium
AACAGGCCGTTGACAATCAGGAACCATCCGATCGCCATACCGTAGAAGCCGAAGAGTTCGAGGGTGACAAGCCACTCCCAATTGATCCAGGGAAGGATCTGCAGGATGAGCAGTTGTCCCGTCGCGAGAGAACGGATAATGCCGATCAGGCAGAGGAGCGCAGCCCAGAGCATCACACGTTCGGTTCGACGGTAGAGGAAGAAGACGAAAAGGCTGAGTCCGAAACCCGCCAGTGCCGTGACCGTGATCACGTCCAGAACAATCGCGTTCTGCCTCGCGTCATGGATGTCCTTCGTCCGGCCGATGATCAGATTTTTCCAGAGACCGCCTTTCCAGTATTGAAAATTCGACACATGGATGATGACCTCCAACGTATCACCCCGGGGAATGTCATCGAAAATGAGGAGCCGGAATTCGGGCATGGATTCCGCGGCGCTGCACCCTGCCCTGCCCGATCCACCGATGTGCCGTTCGTTGATGAACAGATCGTAGGCTATCAACTTGGGCATGTCGATGGATAGACGATCGGCGGAATCGCCGAGAAACACACGCAGCCGATATGTTGCGCAGCCGGTTGCGGGCAGCTCTCTCCCCCGGTATCTCTGTCCGTTCCACGACGATGGCACAGAGACGTATTCCCGAAGGGACAACGAGTCGAAGTCTGCACTGCTGAGGAGCCGACCGAAGACGAATTCCCACTCACCCTGCAGGGTTGCCGCTCCGTCGCGTGAGAAATTCCAGTGCCGCAGATCTATCTGTCCGCGATCGGCACGGGGATTCCTCGTTGACGAGTCCCCGCAACCGGCCGACAGCAACAGGCTGACCAGCATTGCGCAGAGGAGCGCAGATGCAAGACGGGTCATGGATCCTTGATGAACGGATAACGCTGAACGATCGGCTGAATCCATGAGAGACTCCGAAAATTTTCCGCATCAAAGACTTGAAGAAGATCCGATATTCTTACAAATTTACGGCACGGTTCTCACAAATGATACTGCGTCCATGCAGTCGCTGTCATCGCGGGGAACCTCACCGGTGACGTGACGATGGATTAACAGATACCACAGACAATGCACAGGAGTCCGCATGAACGCAGGCATATCCGTATTCTTCGGTCTGTTTTTCCTGTTGACCGAGATCCTCACCGGCGGTGAGATTCACGGAACGGTGACAACAGCGGAGGGCATCCCCCTCGTGCATGCCACTGTCCAGCTCGAGGGATCACCACGAGGTACGATCACGGATGAAAGCGGGACATATCACCTTCCCGATCTCCGGGAGGGAGCGTATGTTCTGACGGTATCCATGCTCGGGTATCGCACGGAACGGCATATGGTGATCATCGACACGGAGGATCGGATTGCCACTGTCGATGTCACTCTCACGGATGTTCCCATCGACCTCGGAGAGGTGGTCGTCACCGCAAATAAGCGGGAGGAGCGACTCGAATCCGTTCCTGCCGCAGTCACTTCCGTAAGTGCCGTCCGTTTGGATGACATGCGGATACAGCAACGCTCCGACCTGTCATCCCTCGCCCCGAATCTCCTCGTCGCGCAGACCGGCTCCCATCTCACCGATCTGATCAACATTCGCGGAATGTTTCCATCCACACCGTTTGGAGCAACCACGCTGTTTTATTATGACGGCGTCCCGATTTACGGGTACGGGATGAATCCTGTGCATCTCTACGATATTGAACGCATCGAGATTCTGCGCGGCCCCCAGGGCATTCTGTACGGACGAAACGCGTTGGCAGGCGTCATTCATGTCGTATCTCCGAAGCCGACGAACCGAAGCAGGCTGAACCTCGAAGCGGAGTACGGTGATTACGGGGTTACCCGCTTCCTTCTCGGCGCTTCCGCACCACTGCAGCCGGACCTCTTTGCGCATATCTCGGGTTTCTATTCGGGATACGATGGATACAGCACGAATACCTTCCTTGATCGCTCCGCCGGTGATGGCACAGGATACGGAGGCACCGCGAAACTGCGGTACTTTCCGACTGCCTCCTTCGACGCGGAACTGTTTGCTCACGTAGAGTATCTCGACGAGAGCATATGGCCGTACGCCTCTTCCCCGGCAGAAGCGCTTGCCAATCCCTATACATTTCACAACGATGTTGACAGCAGAATCAGAAAGCTGAACACCCTCGCCGCGCTGAAGCTGCACGGCAGAATCCCGGGTGTCGATCTTCATTTCACCGGCACGTACCAGGGAGTGACGGACATGTTCTGGAGGTACGATGCCGATTTTTCTCCGGCGGATATCATCTCCTTCGAGGATACGGGTCCATCGCATGTGTATTCCGCCGAACTGCGAGCGGCATCCATCGAGACATCTTCCGTGCTCAACTGGCATGCGGGTGTTTTCATGAGCTCGGAAATCAAATCTCATGACTATGCCGCCATCCTCGGGGAGCAATGGACTTCCGCCAGAGGGATTCCCATTTCCCCTCTCGAACAACGCACAACCGGGACGGGAACAGCACGGGCATACGCGGTGTTCGGGCAGCTCTCCCTCGATGTTCTCCCAAGAGTCCGCATTTCTTTGGGTGCAAGAGTGGAACGTGAAGATCTGAGTGTCGAGACACGCACGCGATATCTGTATCAGAATGCTCCGGATCCTCTTCCCGTACCGCCGTTCAACTCGGTGGAACTGAATGATCAGACTCGCTCGGTAGACGTATTCAGTCCTGCCGTTACGCTCCGATACGGGATTGATGATCTGACCTTTGTGTACAGTAGCGTGTCACGTGGATTTCATGGCGGGGGATTTAACAGCGGTGCAAACCGAAGGTTTCCCTCCTACGATCCCGAATACACCTGGAATTACGAGACCGGGATCAAGACACGGCTTTTCGGGGATCGCCTCCATCTGAACACGTCCGTGTTCTTCATCGATTGGGAGCAGCAACAGCTTCTCGTTGTCGGAGACCTTTCCAGTCCGTTGCAGACGGTCACGAATGCGGGACGTTCAACAAGCAAGGGAGTCGAACTTGAGATCGCCTTCATTCCATTCCGGGGGGTATCCGTTGATTTCGCCGCCGGACTCCTGGAAGCGACGCTGGATGAATATCGATTCGACACACAGATCAGCGGGAGGGATACGCTGTACGATTATTCCGGCAACAGCCTGCCGGGTGCACCGCGCTTCATGTCGCGAACGGCAATTCGCTATGCAGTACCGATACAGATGTTCGGTGTGTCGTTTCTTTGCTCCGCGGTTCTGGATTACCAGTTCAGCGACCCCTACTATACTTCTCACATGAATGTGTTCCGCAGCTCTGCACGGCATATTCTCGGCGGAAAAGTCGGAATCGCGACGGACCATCTTGCGTTTTTCGTATGGACAAGAAATCTGCTGGATCATCGCTACGTCATCAGCGTCTTCGAATATCGTGGTGGATCCCAGGCGATGCTCGGTCCGCCACGGAGCACCGGAGTAACACTCCGCTGGATGTTCTAGGGATCATGACATCTCTCATGCCTCCCCGCGTGCAGGTTCTCCATCCGCACTGATCCGCCGCGTCATGCGCCCTGCCACGCGGAAGTGCGCCGCAGGCGGACGAAGGCGGCTTGCCCGTTTTTCATCCGCGGAAATCCTACACCAGGAGCGCTCCCTCGAGCTGCAGCAGTTTTTTCTTCCGCTCGATCCCGCCCGCGTAACCCACAAGTGACCCGTCCTCCCCGATGACGCG
>JAFGKR010000335.1 GCA_016928515.1 Bacteroidota bacterium
CGGTCTGTACGACAGCCGGGCCCAGGAGTGGGACCGCCTCGTCTACGAAGCGCCCTTCTACCTTCCTGCGAAATCCGCAGGGAACGACCGCGGCGAAGGTCCCTCCGGTCAGCCGCTGCAGCACTGGGAGTTCGTCTCCGGAAGCTGGCGATTGGTCAACGACGTACGCGAGAAAGACGGCGGCAATGACGGGTACGACTGCATCTCCACCAACGCCAACGCAAAAAATATCCTCACCGTCGGAGCGGTGGAAGACATCCCCGGCGGCTACAGCACCAGCAGTGATGTGCGCATCACATCCTTCAGTGGCTGGGGACCGACGGATGACGGCCGTATCAAACCCGATCTCGTGGCCAATGGCGCCGCGCTCTATTCCTCATTGAAATCCTCCAACGCGGCATATGCGTCTTACAGCGGGACCTCGATGTCCTCTCCCAGTGCGGCGGGCTCCATCGGACTCCTGCTCGAGCAGCAGAAAAAGCTGCACGGCGACGCCAGGCTGCGTGCCTCCACGATAAAAGCATTGATCCTGCATACGGCCGATGAGGCGGGACCGGCTCCCGGCCCCGATTACATGCACGGCTGGGGACTGATGAATACCGCTGCCGCCGCGCGGCTCATGGCAGCCGATGCGGAACACAGTACGTCGTCGATCATCCGGGAGGATGAACTGAACAACCGGGAAACACTGGAATTCCAGGTGTACAGTCCAGGCCGTGGACCGCTGAAGGTCACCATCTGCTGGACGGATCCCTGGACGATCACGCAGCCCGGGGGGGTCGATCCGACGAAGTCCGTGCTCGTCAATGATCTCGATCTGCGCATTCTCCATCCGCAGAATGGCGAACACCTGCCGTGGGTGCTCGATCCGTCGAACCCCTCTCGCGCCGCAGTGCACGGCGACAACACGCGTGACAACGTGGAGCAGGTTTTCATCGCCGCACCGGAGGAAGGGACGTATACGATTCGCATCACGCACAAGGGTTCGGCGCTGTACAGCGGTTTTCAGCATGTTTCCATCGTTGCAAGCGTCAGCAACGCTCCATCGCTTATATCCCCGCCCAACGGACTCACCGACGTGTCGCCCACGGCGCCGCTGCAGTGGCATCCCGCGCGCGGTGCGCAGTCCTACGAACTGCAGATCGCCCCGACACCCGATTTCAACAATCCCGTCGTGAACGCGAACGGCATCGGCGAGACCTGGTATTCGCCCTCGGGGCTGCAGCGGTTGAGCACGTATTACTGGCGTCTGCGCGTGCGTGATCAGCTGGGCGTGAGCGACTGGTCCGATGTCTGGAGCTTCGAGACCGGCGGGACTCCCGCGATGGCCGGGCACGCACTGTATTTCGACGGTTTCGACGATCGCCTCGTGCTACCGCACAACAACGGCTTCAATCGTATCGAGCAGGAGGATGCAGTGACGGTTGAAGCCTGGATCAACGTCCTGAGCTGGCAGAACAACCTGTTCACCATCGTCGACAAGCACAATCCGTCCACGGACGCCGGATGGCTTCTGCAGGTGCATCGCACCGGAGGTCTGGAATTCATCGGATCCACGAGTGTGAAATGCAATTTCATTCCGCAGCTGGGCACATGGTATCACATCGCCGTGAGCTATGACCGTGGCGAAGGGAAGATCCGCTTTTACGTGAACGGATCCCGGCGCTGCGAGGCGAACTATGACGCGGACATCCCCGGCACGGACGGTGGTCCGTTGTACCTCGGATTCAATCCGACGGGAGACGACGAATACGGCCATGGAATGGTCGACGAAGTGCGCGTCTGGAATGCCGCGTTGAGTGAAGCGGAAATCAATGCGAATCTCTACGGCAGTCTCAGCGGCAGCGAAACGGGACTCGTCGCCGTACTGCATCTCGACGAGGGACGCGGGCTGACGACGGATCCGCTGCCCGCGGCGAAGGCTGCGCATTTGGAAGCCGGACCGGTCTGGCTGATATCATCAGTACCCATGAGCGTGCCGCCCGTGCCCGTGCCCGTCTATCCTCCCGCGAACAGTGCGAACATTCTCGTGCAGCCGGAACTCCGCTGGATGCCCACGACGTCCGCGGCTTCCTACCGCGTACAGCTGGCGGATAATCCCGCATTCTCCGACATGGTGGTGGATGCGCGGGATGTGACATCCACCGTGAAAGCCGCGCCGGTGCTGAAGCCGGAGACCGAGTATTACTGGCGTGTGAATGCGACGAACGCCGTCGGGACAGGAGAATGGACTCCACCGCAGCGATTTGTCACTGCGGTTGCGCCGCCTTCCAGACCACAGCTCGTGACACCCCGCAACGGTACACGCGATCTTCCGCTGCAGCTGTCCCTTCTCTGGGATGCGCCCGACCGCGCGCAGCGCTATCACGTGCAGGTATCGACGGATTCCCTGTTCACGGAGGCGTTCCTGCTCGACCGGGAGGATTTCCTCTCTCCGACTGCCGAAGTGCGTGACCTCGGGAATTTCCAGAAGTATTTCTGGCGCGTGCGCGCATTCAATTTCGGTGGCGTAAGCCCGTGGTCGGCTGTCTGGTCCTTCTCGACCCTGCCGGCGGAACCCGAAGCGCCCGTGTTGGTGAGTCCCGTCCATAACGAACGGGATGTCTCTCTTTCCCCGCAGTTCAGCTGGGAAGAAGTGCCCAGCGCCGCGACGTACGCGATGCAGCTTTCCACCGATTCCGCATTCACAAATCTGTTGCTGGACGCTCAGTCCATTCCCTTCACCAGGTATGCCGCCTCGAACCTCACGGCGGGAACGGATCATTTCTGGCGCGTACGCGCGAGGAATTCCGCCGGATTGGGATCGTGGTCCGCGGCGAGCCGCTTCCGCACGGTACCGCCGGTGCCGGGTGTGGTACGATTGCTCGAGCCGGATGACGGTGAGACCGTCGGCACGCTGGTGCCGCGTTTTACCTGGGAGGCGAACGACGATGCGGATTCCTATGTGTTGCAGGTCGCAGCGGATGTGGCGTTCTCCACCATCATCGTGGATGTCGACAATGTATGGGATACGGGATTCCAGTCCGCCACGAAGGGATTGATGCCTGCGAGGGAAGAACTGTACTGGCGCGTGGTGGCGAAAAATCAGAGCGGGACGGGGCCGTGGAGCGAGGTCCGGCGATTCCTCACTCCCGCCGAACTGGACGCTCCGCTGCTTCTCGCGCCGGCGAACGGATTTTCCTTCCATCCCGACAGTGCACTGTTCCGCTGGCATGCCGTCGCCTCCGCCACGGGATACACGCTGTCGCTGAAGGGCGCCGCGACCATCACCATTCCGAAATCCGATCCGGCCGACACCACCGACAGCCGGAAGCTGGCGGACGGCAAGACGTACACCTGGTGGGTGAGCGCGAGCCGGGGATTGGAGACCGGACCGTCCTCCGAAGTCTGGTCGTTCACCACCGACGGGAATCTGCGTCTCCCCGATCCGGTGCAACTGGTGGCGCCGACGAACGGCGAGCAACCGCTGAGCAATGCGGTCCGTTTCGAGTGGTCGGAGAGCGCTCCGTCCGTCACCCGGTATTGGCTGGAGTATGCCTTCGATGCGCAGTACGGCGCGGGGCGTACATTCGACAGTACACACACGGGAACAGACGTTCTGATCAATCTCAACGCCAATCCCGACATGGGAGAGGAAGTCTGGTGGCGTGTGCGGGCCGGGAACGCGCTGGGCTGGGGACCCTGGAGCGAGACGGGGAATTTCCGTCTTACCGTTGTCGGAGTCAACGATATCGCTGCACGGCCGTATGCTCCCGTACTCCATCCACATTATCCGAATCCCGTCGGTGGCTCGGCGGGACGGACGGCGACATTGCGCTTCGAGTTGCCGTCGGCGTTGGACATCCGACTTGAAATCCGAGATCTGATGGGCCGCGTGGTGGCGGTGCCTGCCGAGGGCGGACATCACGCAGGGATCCACGTGCTGCGCATTGATGCCGCGGACCTGCCCGCGGGGCAGTATGTGCTGGTGCTGCGGACGGGTGGATTTGTGCGGAGCAGAATGCTGACGGTGTGGTAGCTCCTCCCCGCTTTGCCATTCCGCATCGAGGTGCTATTTTACTTGCTTGACAGTATTGTCCGCACTGACATCAGCATAAGCACCAACATCCATGCGCTATCCGTTCAGCGAAATCGAGCCGAAATGGCAGCGGTTCTGGGAGGAGAACAAGACCTTCCGGGCCGTGGAGGATTACGAAAAACCGAAATACTATGTGCTGGACATGTTCCCCTATCCTTCCGGGGCGGGGCTGCATGTGGGTCACCCCGAAGGCTACACCGCGACGGATATCGTTTCCCGCTACAAGCGCATGCGCGGCTTCAACGTGCTGCACCCGATGGGATGGGATGCCTTCGGCCTGCCGGCCGAACAGTACGCCGTGAAGACGGGCGTCCATCCCGCCGTCACCACGAAGCAGAACGTGGAAACCTTCCGGCGACAGATGAAAATGATCGGCTTTTCCTATGACTGGGATCGCGAGGTGAACACCACCGATCCGCAGTATTACAAGTGGACACAGTGGATTTTCACACAGCTGCACAAGAAAGGACTCGCCTACATCGCGGAAGTGCCGGTGAACTGGTGTCCCGAACTGGGCACCGTCCTGGCCAATGAGGAAGTGCCCGAGCAGGTGGAAAAGGGCTACACCGTCATGCGCCGGCCGATGCGGCAGTGGATGCTGAAAATCACGGAATACGCCGAACGCCTGCTCAACGATCTCGAGGAACTGGACTGGACGGAATCGCTCAAGGAAATGCAGCGCAACTGGATCGGGCGCTCCGTCGGTGCCGAGGTGCGTTTCGATGTGGACGGCATGGATGAATCCATCACCGTGTTCACCACGCGTCCCGACACGCTCTGGGGTGCGACGTACATGGTGCTGGCGCCGGAGCATCCGCTTGTGAACCGCGTGACGACGGATGCACAGAACGCCGCGGTCGAAGGCTACCGCGAGGCGGCATCCCGCAAGAACGATCTCGAACGCACGGAACTGGCGAAGGAAAAGACGGGCGTGTTCACCGGCGGCTTTGCGGTCAATCCCATGAACGGCGAGCGCATCCCCATCTGGATTGCCGATTACGTGCTGATGACATACGGCACGGGAGCAATCATGGCCGTCCCGGGTCATGACGAACGCGACTGGGAATTCGCCCGCACATTCGGCCTCCCCATCGTGGAGGTGATATCCGGCGGGAACGTCGAGGAGGCCGCGTACACCGACACCGAA
>JAFGKR010000336.1 GCA_016928515.1 Bacteroidota bacterium
CCAAGTCGCGTCGCACCGACAAAGCTACGCATGTACGGATACACGATGCCGAATATCCCGTATTCCGGCAAGGAGAGTTTCCAGACGGCACCGAAAAGATCGAGCATGCGGTTTTCCTGTACGTCTCGCATCAACATCGATTCAGGAGGAACGTACAGTTGGACGAGAGACTCATCCAGTTGCAGTGTCGTGGCTGGTACACGATCCTGGTACACCCGGCCGAATGCCTCGCGGCCGTATTCGAAGCCGAATGCATGATGGTCGGTGACTTTGTAGACGGCACTGAAGGCCATGTCTTCAAATACCCGATGCGAATTGTGCGGCAGATCGACATCCGGGAAGGACTGCCCGTAGAGCTTGCGCAGCTCGAACACCAGGTTTGAAAGGATATTCGTCTGCGGTCCGGGCCGGAAAAAATGCCAGCGGTCGTCGCCATTGCCCTCATCGGGCAGCACGGCTGCCAGGTCCTCGAGACGCATCTCACGCAGCGCGAGTGCTTGGGCATCCTGTGTACTCCCGTCGTCAGAATACGCAATGACGCTCCGGGGCAATGGTTCTGCTTCCGCGGCAACGGCATCGTATTCCGCCATCCCTTCAGAAGAAGTACGATTGCGATGGACTGCAGTGGTCAGCATGCCCCGCAGAAGTGCAGGATCTGCGTCAGTGGCTTCTCCTCTTGACATGTGGAGCATGGCATCCGGCATGGAGACCCCCTGCGTGGAGACCTCCGGCGTGGAGACCCCCGGTGTGGAGACCCCCGGCGTGGAGACCTCGGGTGAACTGGATGATGTGGGATCCATCATTGGCGAAGGGCCCTGAGAAAAGATACCAAGAATGATTACTGCCGTGGCGGCGGCGGAGATCAATGCGGTGTAGAGATAGCGACGCTGCGCGGCGATGCGAGTGCGCAGTCCAGCTGCAAGGAAGCCAATCTTTCTGCGCAGTACTCCCGTTTCTACCGGGTTCGTCTGTGGAGGAGTGAGACCGAGATTGACAAACAACTGCTGAGACACGTGCGATGGCGTCGTGATCGCGGTCACATCCTCCTGAATGATGGAGTGCAGTTTCAGATGCTGCAAAAATTCCCGTCTCAGGTCCGGATACATCGCCATGCGTTCAAAGAGGATGTCCTCGAGCGACTCCTCCAGGCCTTCATCGAAAAATCTGTGAAGTAATTCCGTGTTCTGCATGGTAAAAAACGTGCTCTATCCGTGTTGTTATCGAATCAAATCCGTGATATAGGGAGACAGAATCGTTTTCACCTGGTCTTTTGCGCGCATGACCCGCACCTTGAGCGAGGAGACCGAGTCTCCGGTGACGGCAGCGATGTCCTTGTACGAGAGCCCCTGATAAAAGCGGAGGATAAACGCTTCACGATAGGGGTCGTCGAGGAGTTCCAGTGCGGAGCTGATCATGTTCAGCAATTCGTTGCGTTCGTACATCGGGACGCGATCGGCGATCTGTTCGTCCTCGAAAGGGGTCCAGTGAATCTTGTTCCGGCGTGTATTGAGAAAGGTATTCCGGGCGCTGGTCAGCAGATACGCAAGAATGTTGCTGACATGCTCGTTTTCCTTCAGCGTCTGCCGGTAGAAACGGGTGAACGTCTCCTGAAAAATGTCGTTTGCGTCGTCGGGATTTCCGGTCATGCGAAGGCAGAACATGTAGACCTTTTTTTCGAATCGCGAAAACAATTCGCGGAAGGCAGCATCCTTTTCCTTGCCGTTGGTCTTGAGGGCCTCGAAAAGCTGCTCATCGGTATGTCTGCTATAATCCTCTGGCATGTACCGGAGCGTACGACTTTCTTCCGCCGAAGTTCCGGCGGACTTTCACTGTATAGACACCGGGACAGCAACCCGGTTACATCCTTGGCATTCATTCCCCGGATCAGATCTCCTCACCGTCTTCGTCGCTTCCCCGTCTTTACAATCCTACTCCCTCCATGAACGTGGAAACCGACGACGGATCAAGGAGAATTGTCAGAATCAATCCTGCGAGAGCGCCGTAGAGGTGGACATCGTGACCGACATTTCCCCAGTTCTTCCTCGCTCCGAAGATGCTTCCGACTATGAAGAGCACGGCGAACACCGGCCACGGCAGAGGAATCGGGAGAAAGAGGATCATCACCTTGGCCGTAGGGAAATAGAGCATCCCGGCAAAAAACAGACCGGATACTGCCCCGGAGGCCCCAAGAGCACGGTAGCCTTCCCGCTTCCGTTTGAGAATCGTCGGCGGAAGAGCAGCGAGAACCATGCTCCCGAAGTAAATCGCGAGGAAGCGCGCTGTTCCCGCCACTGCTTCGATATACATGGCGACCGAGTAGAGTGCGATCAGGTTGAAGAGAAGATGCATCCAGTCGGCATGGATAAAACCGTAGGTCACCAGTCGTTCATACTGCTTTTCACGGGACATCCTCCATGGAAACAGCAGCATGCGTTCCGTAACCGCTTTGCTACGGAATGCGACGATGCTCACAAGCACCGTCAATACGAGGACGGCCAGCGATGCCGGGGCATGTATCAGCATGAAATCAAGTGTTTTCCTTTCTGTTCCACTGTGCTGTCAGACCTTCGTGAATCCCGTGCCTGTCACAGAATCCGGCGTTCACTTCGATCACGTAGCGTGCCGGTGCGGTGGAAGGGATGGATTCCTCAGAATACGGCACAGTATTGCGCTGGATGGTGACAATGGTCCCGGCATCGTTGGCGAAAATGATGTCAAGAGGCAGCGGTGTGTTCGCCATCCAGAAAGAGCGAAATGTTTCGTCGGGAAAAATAAACAGCATTCCCTGCTGCTCCGCCATCCGGTCGCGTCCCATCAGTCCCTGCGTCCGTGCCTGCTCGCTTTCGGCGATCTCCACATCGATGGTCATCAACGGCTTCCCGTCATCGCCCAGGAAGGTCAAAACGGCATCCTGGCGAAAGATATCGCCTTCCGTATCATTCTGTTTTGTCCGCTCGGAGAGCGAGCGTGTGACGGCAGGATCGCGATTGTCCAGGATGGCATCCGATAGAAAGAGGAAGATCACTGCGAGGACCAGGATCGTCCCACCGATAATCAGCAGTGGTGAGGGAAGACGCGATTTCTTCGTTTGCTCAGGTGGATTCTTGCTCTTGCTCATGGTGTTTCCGAATACGAAAAATGTTCAGTGAGGAAATATACGGGATATCACAGGGCTGAACCATGGATAAAGCCGTCAATAATCTTTTCTCAACAGGGAATTGCGCGAATGTGCTCCCAACGAAGGGGGGAAATTGCACGACCGTGGGGGAAATGTCTCCGTAAATCGATACTTTGCAGACGATTCCACGGCCGGAGACCGTGTATTCCCGTGTAACTTTCAATACGCCCTCATTGTCAATTTCTCACAGCATCGACCGAGATACACACTGATGCTGAACGACGAATCCTGATGATGCAGCCGGTGATTCGGATCGAAGATGACAGAACGCGAACGACGAACGCAATTCAACGA
Organism: Bacteroidota bacterium; assembly: GCA_016928515.1. Lineage (GTDB taxonomy): Bacteria > Bacteroidota > Ignavibacteria > SZUA-365 > SZUA-365 > BM516. Next base: position 3,473 of record JAFGKR010000336.1, read on the forward strand.
GATGTACGCGCTCTATGACAAGCGCATTTTCGCGTATTGCCTGTACGTCATCAACGACCGGGATCTTGCCGGGGATGTTTACCAGGAGGTTTTCGTGAAGGCCTATCAGGCGATGCATACACTGCGGGACCCGGAGAAACAGGCAAACTGGCTCTTCCGCATTGCACGCAACGAGTGTCTCAATGCACTGAAATTCCGCCAACGCAGCGAGCATCGCAGCGTGAATGTGGAGTACGTCCAGGATCAGCTGCGTAATGAAGTCCTTCCTGAAACCGCGGACGAAATCGCACACCTGCGTTGGGCGATCGGACAGCTTTCACCGGACTACCGTGAAGCATTGCTCCTTGCCGAATTCGAAGGTTTCTCGCTGAAGGAAATCGCGAGGATGACGGGAACGTCCCTTTCCAATGTCAAGGTCCGGATCCACCGGGCGAAACTGAAACTGCATACACTCCTTGAACCGATACTGAATGACTATGAATGATCGCATCCAGGAACTGATCACCGCATACCTGCATCGGGGTAGCTCTCCCGAACAGGAGCGCGAACTCTTCGAGGCCTGCCGAAATGATCCGGATATCGCAGATTCCCTGCGTCGCCACTTGATTCTGTCACTGAAGCTGCGCACTCTTCGCGACAGCACGCAGGTCGACGAAGAACTGCATCGTGCCGTAGGAAAGCGCATCGATGCATTGGAGCAGGCCGGAGACGCCACCACGGTTTCGCCCGCGATGCCCATCCCGGCGCGCCGTTTCACCTTCCGGCATGTGTTCGGTGCCGCCGTGGGCGCGGCCGCAGCCGCTGCCCTGTTCATGATGCTGCTGTTACCGCGGACGACAGACTCCCCCGAACCGAATACTGCGTTGGTTGCGTCCGCCTCCGACACCGTATATATCGTGAGGAAGGATACTGTCCGGCAGGTACGCAAGGTATCCGTTCCCGTGTATATTGTGCGGAACGAAAGTCCATCACGCACGGATCATCCGGAAGTGACCGCGGTTGATGATACACCGGATATTGCTGAAGCGAGGACGCCGTATGACGGAGTGGAGGATCGCGACGACCAGACGGCTGCAACGATGGGTACCGATGGAGAAACAGTCACCAAAAGAACAGCAGACAGCATGACCGAAGTATCTGTCCGCAGTGACGACACACCTGGAGGCGAGAGACAGAATCCGTTGTTCGCGGACGCTCACTCACCAGCGAATGCAGATCCCAGTCAGAAGAAACGTCATTATCTGGAGGAGTACAACGACATGCTGATCGCCGTCGAATCCGTGCAGCTCACTGCGAAAGATCGCGTCAGCAACTGATTCATGAACACTCGTCAGCGCATATCATTTACTGCCGCACTGTTGTTCCTTCTTGCAGGCATCTCGCTGCAGGCGCAGGACATCACATCCTACACATTGCGCACTGAGGGGGAGGATATCTTCCAGCGGGAAGTGGCTGCCGCGCTGGCGACATCACCCATGGCGGGCAGCCTGCCGGGACTCGGCTGCACCGTGGAATACATCCGCCTGCTGGAGGGAGAAGACATTGTGTACCGGCGAGGTCCAATCGACATGCACCTGAGCCGAAGTGCGGATATCCTCGAATCCCCCGTGTCACGGGGTAAGCGTCCGGCGTCGGAAGACGATCTGCGTGGCTCCCGGTTCTACGGCGGTCTCCTCGTGGATCTTCCCCGTCCGGGGGAGACGACTGCAGAATTACCGCTGCTTCCGGAGCGGTACCGCTACATGCTGCGCGTCGCTCTGATCCCCCTTCGATACGAGGATGCAACCCTCACCGCGACCATACTCCTTGAGCGAGCGGTGGTGGAGGAGCGCGAAGACGAACTGTTGCGTTTCAACAGCGAGATTTTTTCCCGGACGGTGGAGCTTGTCGGCAATCTCCCGCTGAAATTCGATCTGCCGGAATGGGATTCCCGCCTTCCGAACGGAAGTTCCGCGGTCCACGCGACACTGCGTGAGGGTGTCCTGGTCACACTTGAAACACCGCATGCGTTCAATCTCCCCGGGAGCTATCCTGATCCCTTCCGCAACAGCACGCTGCTGACGTACACGGTTCCGCGTCGCAGCACGATCCGGCTGAACATCACGGTTGAAGGCAAGGAACGCGTTCTCGACGAGGGTGTACGTCAGGCCGGGACCTACCAGGTGGTCTGGAACGCCGAGGATCTTCCCGACGACCATTACACCGCGGTGTTTACCGCGATGGATTCCGACGGTACCCCGCTCTATCGGGCCGAACGGACACTGATCAAGAATCGGACAGCAGAGCCATTCACTCCGGAGCAGTTTACCATGCTCCGTCGGGATGAACGTGACCGGATCGTTCTCGGCCTGGAGAGCGGAATTGGCTACCAGCTGCCGGTCGATGAGGCGAAGTCCCTTCGCAACCTGTTCACGCATCTGGTTCTGCGCATCGGATACCGCTTGTCCTCTTCATGGGAGATCGGTGTGCTCGCGGGACAGGATGCCTTCCATGAAAAGCCCGGCATAGACGTCGATATCGACCGGATCACCGATTACGGAGGAGTTATCGCCTCCACCTATGGATATTTCGGCCCCTATCTGCGATGGACGACCGGGCACGGGATATTACAGCCCTTTTTCCAGGTGTCCGCTGCATGGAGTGATGCCGCAATGCTCGGAGAGACGGCGTTCGGTCTTAGAACGGACATCATGCGTGACGTGGAAATCTATCTTGCACCCGCGGCGATGTTTCACCTCAAGAGCACGCCCAGCACGAAACTCGGCATCCACTACGGAACGACAGTGCGTTTCTGATGATGCGAATCCGACATATTGTTCTGATCCCGCTGCTTCTTCTGATCGTGGGGGCATGTGATTTTCCTTCGGATCCCCCGCTCAAAAACCGTGATGACCCGGGCACACCTCCCGTCATTCCCACGACACCGGTCGATCTGCTCCCGTTGAAAGCCCGCGACCGTTGGGTGTACGTGGCCGATCCGTTCTTCCTTCCGTCCCGAAGTCCCGTCTCTGCCGTCGCACGTGAGATGATGTTTGAGGATACGACCTATTACTTTCTCCGATATTCTTTCATCCCGGCCGGGCAGTCGGAGGAACGGGATGTCTTCCCCCCACTTCTGCGGAATGACAGCACGGGCCTCTGGTTTTATTCCCTCGCGGATCCGGCAGACACGCTGGAGTTGACTGGCGCCCCTGTCCACGAGTACACGCTTCCGTACCCGGCGCTTCCCGGAACGACGCTCACCACGCCGGATTCACTCTATCACGTGCGGGTTACCGCGGTCGATACGCTCGTCAACATGCGCAGTTTCTCTTCGATCATGCTGCCCTGCATCCGCTATGACGTCGAATCCCGCCGGTATCCCACGACCGTGCTCTATGTGTTTCCGGGCGTTTGCATCCTGCGGCTTGAGAACAGGTTTGGGATCGTTCACACTGTCGCCTGGTACCTGAGCTGAGATTTTTCCTCCTTCCGGATTATCGCGATATTGCTCCCATGTCCGGACCATTCGGCATAGGGTTGCTCTGCACGACACGTTCGCTCGGCGGGATCGAGCTGAATGTGCTGCGTCTCGCCGGCTGGATGCGCGAGCGTGGTCACCATTGCCTGGTTGTCGGTACGGAAAATGCTCCCCTCCTCGAAAAAGCCACGGAAATGCAGCTGCCGACCTGGTCACTCGGCAGGCCGCCCAAGTACGGCGCTCTCGGGGCTGCCCGCAAACTGGCCGCAGTACTTACGACACATCACATCTCAACCCTGATTCTCAATGTCACCAGAGATCTGAATCTCGGCGTTCTGACGCGGATGGTATCGCATCGTACACTGCATCTGGTGCACACGCAGCATATGCAGTTCGGCGGGAAAAAGACCGACCTGCTGCATCGGCTGCAGCACGCACAGCTCGATGCCTGGATCGCACCGCTCCCGTGGCTGGCCGAACAAACACGCGAATACACAACCGTTCCGCCGGAGCGGATTCACATCATCCCCTTCGGCATCGACCTCGGGATGTTCGACCGGATGCCCGAGCAGGCGGCCGTGCGTACGGCGATCAATATTCCACAGAGTGCCTTCGTCGCGGGGGTCGTTGGACGCCTCGACCGGGGGAAAGGACAGGAATATCTCATCCGGGCAACAGCCAGACTGCGGGAAAGGGCGAGGAATGTGCATGCTCTCATTGTCGGAGAGGAAACCCGCGGTGAACAGCAGGAGTACGGCCGTGAGCTGCAGTCTCTTGTGGAGCAGCTCGATATTCCGGATCGTGTACATTTCCGTGGTTTCCTGGAACATGTCGAAGATGCCTACGCCGCCATGGATTGCTTCGCGCTGACCTCGCTCTCCGAGACCTACGGGATGGTGACGATTGAGGCGATGGCCGCGGGTCTGCCGGTGATTGCGACAGCCAGCGCCGGAACGCCGGAGCTCATTTCCGACGGAAAGACCGGCTTCCTGGTACCGCCGCGTGATCCGGCAGCGCTGGCGGAGCAGATCGAAGCGCTGGAGAACGACGCGTCCCTGGGAAAACGGATAGGAACGGCGGCACGGCGGGAATCGCACACGCGATTCTCTCATCATATGCAATGTGAGCGTATCGAAGACCTGCTTGAACAGATTTGCGCATCCTGATGTTATATCTCAATGAACGAATTTTTCATCCCATGTATCATTGTGCAAGGACAGTCATCCCATGAATAGATACGTTGTTTTCCTCATTGCAGTCATCGTCTTCTCCGCCTGTTCCCGGCAGAACGGCGAGGAAGGAACCGCACAGGATGTGACACCAGACGCCGCTGCGTCGGAGACACAAAAGCGTGACATTTCCGATGAGGCACTGATCAAAATCGATCCGGCCATACAGGAGTACACCGATCGTATCGAAACGGAGATACAGGCATACGAAAAACAGCCCGACGAGGAGGGGAAAGCCGAACTGGTGAGCGCGTATCTCGCGTTCGCGGACTATATGACGTATGAAAGTCCGGTCTCGCCGCGTGAGGGCAAGTATCACCGCGCGCTGATCGAATACCGCCACGCCCTTGAACTGGATCCGGGCAACAGCAAGGCGATCGCCGAAATTCAGCAGATCGAGGATATTTACCGGAGCATGAATCGTCCCGTCCCGGGTGAAGAATAACCTTTCGTGCCCTGCTTCACCGGAAATTACAGGCTGCCGGATATCCGGCAGCCTTTTTCCATTCCGTACGAATCAATGGCGGAGGTGTTGATACAGCGCCACGGTTTTTTCTCTCATGACATCCAGACGAAACGCACGCCCGACCAGCGCCTTGCCTGCCGCACCCATGGCCTGCATGTCTTCGGGCCGCGTGGCCGCCATGTGCATGGCATCCGCCCAGGCCTCCGGTGCCATCTCCGATACGATCAGACCGGTGTGCTCATGTGCAATGAAATGCCTGAGTGCCGGAAGACTGTGGCAGAGAGCAGGGATACCCCGTGCGTAAGCCTCGAGAAGCACGTACGGCATTCCCTCGAGTGCGACTGACGGAAACAGCAGTGCACGCAAACTCCCTGCGTGCAAAAATGCATCCGGTTCATACCCCGCAGGGACCAGCGGCAATCCCTCCCGTTGCGCGGCCTTCACCTGCTGCGCAAGAGGACCGTCTCCATACACTCGGACGACGATGCCACTCCCGGGTTTCAGCAGACGCAGTGCGTCAAGCAAGAGGAGGATTCCTTTCTGTGGCACCAGCCTGCCGATAAAAGCAAATTCAACCCGATGATCCGGATTACCGAGGGCAAGCTGCTCCTCTGACAGGCGATCACCTCCCGCATTCTCATCCGCCTGCGGGAGCGCGACGCCATTGTGAATGCGATGGACAACAGCCTTGCGCATGAGGAGCTGGGAGGCGCAGAATGCCTCATCCAGGCCCGGGGAAACGACGATACGGTGCTGCGGGTAGAAGGGGAAAAAACGCAGGTCGCTGAAATTCGTATGCACGGTGTGCAGGCGACGGATTCCGTGTATCCCGCTCACGGCGATCGCGGCGAGCAGTGCAGCAAGACGGCTGTGTGAATGCAGAATGTCGACACGCCCCGTGCGCAGGAGACGGCGAAGATGACTGATGGAGCGCATTATACCGACGATGGATCGGTCCTCTGAATTGCCGCGATACACGGGCAAAAAAGTGAATCGTTCATCCTCCCTCAGCGGGTGATCCTCCGGCACCCAGGCGGCGAACAGATTCCGAATGCCGCGAGCTTCGCACCCGGTGGCCAGATCCATGATGTGCCGATACACGCCACCGAATTCGAGTGTATTGACAAGATGGAGAACAGTAAAAGAATGCGCACTCATTCACATATCCGTGTCAGAAAAAACACACATGCGTGCGTATGTTAGTGATTTCAGTATGGAATTGCCACAGCGTCAGGACCGGCATGGATTTTGCGTGCCGACTTCGTAATATGAACAAAACGAATCCGATGCCATGAAACGACTCAAAGACTTGCCTTCACGATCCAAGCTTCTGCTTGCAGGACTTGCGGTACTGGCTTTGATTCTGACGATCTTTGTGTATATCGAAGTGACACAGAGCCGCAAAGAGCTCCTGGAGAATGTTCGTGCGGAAGCAGGGATGCTTGTCGAGACACTCAATCGCGCGAGCGAAACCACCATCACGGCAAACGCGGAACTGGAGCAGGCCCTGGTGGATCGGCTGATCGTAACTGCACAGCTCATCGACCACATGGAGCAACACGCACCCCTGACACCATCGCGGCTCGCAGCGGAAGCACAGGAGCTCGGTGTGGCATTGATCGTGTTGGTGAATGCGGACGGGAGCGTCACAGCCACGAACCGGCTTGCTGGAGACCTGTCCTTTCGATCTTCCGGGGATACTTCTCGGCTGCACGATCTGGTTGAACCCGTGCTCCGGGATGAGTTCGTCTGGACCGCGGATGCCAGTGTCTCCACGCCCTGGAGTGAAGATACTCTCTTTCTGCTCACTCATGAGCGACGCACGGCAGCGGGTGCCATTATCATTGGCTATTCCTCCGCAGAACTTCTCGAGGTTCGCAAGCGCCTCGGTATCGGACAGCTTGCGCAAGAAATCGGTGATCTGCAGGGTATTGCGTATGTGGTGCTTCAGGATGAGGAAGGCATCCTGACCGCCAGCCGCGGTGTCAGCGAGATGCGTCCGATCGGCGACGACGATTTCCTGGCCGCTGCATTGCAGCAGGACAGCGCACGGACACGCTTTCACGTTTACGGGGATGAGCAGATTTTCGAAGTCGTCCAGCGCCTGAATATTGACAGCGAGCGTCCCGTGCTGACCCGCATCGGGCTCTCGCTCGAGCGTGTCCAGAACATCCAGCAACGCTCAATGCGACGCGTTCTTTTCATCGCCGTCGGATTTTTCATCACCGCCCTCATCCTCCTGGTGCTGCTGCTGACACGCCAGCGCTACATGCTCCTGGCCGAGGAACACCGGAAGGTCCGCACGTACACCGGTCTGGTCCTCGACAACATCGCCGATGCGGTGATTGCCACGGACAGCGCGGGTTCCATCACCGTGTACAACAAGGCCGCCCAACAACTGTTCGGCCAGCCGGCCGCGGCCGTTCTCGGCAAGCTGCATGAAGATGTCTTCCCGGCGGACAGTCTGCTGCTGACACGGACGCATCGCGACAGCTCTCCGGTGCATTATATTGAATCCGTACTGCACACACCCGATGGGGATCGACGTATCATCGCTGTCAGCACGTCACTCATCCTTTCAGACAGAGGGGGCGTTGATACGGTCGTCAGTATCGCCC
>JAFGKR010000070.1 GCA_016928515.1 Bacteroidota bacterium
CCGCAGCGGTCACATACAGCGATTCGCTCTTTGCGGACACGGACTGTACCGTTTCCTTCGGCACGCGTGTGCGCGGTTCGGGCGATGACGAACGCGTCCGTCTCTGGCTCGCCACCCCGCTGCTTCTCTCCCCCGGAGAGACAGATTGGCTCAGGATACGGCTGGATTCCCTTCCGCAGCGATACGAGGTGCGGCATATCACCGGGGAGATTCGCATCGATCCGTCCTTCGTCGCGTTCGATCGCAGTATCAACAGAAATGATGACGTGCTTTCACCGGATGCGGAGCTGCGCGTACGCTTCCTCACGGACCGTGCGGAATTCGAAATCCTGCGCGCCACGCCCTTCGATCGCACCGGCGAAATGTTTTCTGTCGGATTGACGGCCCTCACGGGCGGACCGGAATGCCGCGCGGTTTCGCTTGACAGCATGCAGCTCGTCGGTCCCGGAGGGATCAACTCCACCGCGACCGGAAAGGTCTGCATCAATCCCTCATGCAGGCATCCCGACGGCCTGTACGCACTTTCGCGTCCGGCGTTGAAGGTCCATCCCCATCCTGTCACGCAACAGAGCGGAGTCACGGTCATTCTCCCCCGCGAAGAGGAGATCCGCATTTCCGTGGTTGATCTTTTCGGTGAAGAGCGCCGCCACATCGCGTCGGGAAGGTATGCTGAGGGCACGCATCACTGCATGCTCCCCGTGGAGGGCCTCGCCGCCGGGGTGTACATCCTGCGTTTGGAGTGGCAGGGCGGTATGTCGCACACGCGTATTGTTGTGGCGCGGTGAGCGGCGTTCCGCTGAGGATGCAGAGGGTATTGCTGCGCTACAAGACGGTCACAGCGCGCTGGATGATGAGGGCATTCGCGCCGCGAAGGCGCAGGAGATAGACGCCCGGTGTCAGTCCTGGATGACGAAGAAGCAGCTGCGTCGTGCCGGTTTGGAGCGGTCCCTCCCAGAGCCGCAGAACTTCCCTCCCCATCAGATCATGCATGGTCAGCAATGCGGCGGGGAGAGACTCACCGGTATGAATGTGCAGGCGGGAGACACTGCCTTGCCTGACAGGATGCGGAAATGGTGTGTCGATCCTGAGCGAAGAAGCGACACCCGGACGCTCGCGCACGGAAACCGGTTCTCCGATGCCAAGATAATCCGCGGTGCCGGCGAGCAGCGCGCGCGCCGTCCGATCAAATTCCCCCGCTTCGGCACAGTTCATGTCCTCGTACGTCAGCGCCATGACGCGCTCGGCGTGATTCAACCAGAACCAGCTCTCGGGATAGCGGTCCGGCGTTCCGCTCGTCCAGCTCACGAAGAAATCCCACGGTTCGATGCCACCGGGGAAATGACCGCGCACATCGCCGATGAAACGCTGCTGCAACTGCGTGAACAGCACCGACGTTCCGGCTGCCGCATGAAACACGAAATAGCGTTTGCAGGTAAAGGCGGAATGCAGGTTCAGCGCAAGGTCAATCGGTTCCGCGGTCCGCATCAGCTGTTCGAGCTTCCTGCGCAACGCCTGCACCTCCGGCTGCGGTTCGGCGACGCCCCAGTTGCTTTCGAGATCGACACCGTTGGCATTTTCCCGCGCCCGTCGAAGCTCCACACCATCGGGATTGAGCATGGGGAGAAGATGGACGATGCAATTGTCGAGAATGCGACGTGCGAGCGGAGAGCCGGAAAGCAGCTCATCCATGATCTCCCGGGCGACGGAGGAGGATTCTGATTCGATGGGATGGGTGCGCGCATGGATCCACATGCGTCGTTTCTCGACCGTGGAGGAGGGATTCGTCACCGCGATATGGTACAGCGGACGCTGCTGAACGCTGAGGCCGATCACGTCAGTCTGCACCCACGGATGCGCTGACCATCGCTGCATGTCACTGCTGAGATCGTCGAGAAAATAATCCCAGACGACGGCATCCGACGATTTGCCGAGAGCGAATCCGCAGGGATCGTCCTCCTCAGGGACGATCTGCGCGAACAGGACAGTCGCGGGTATGAGATATCCGAGCAATAGGGCGAGAAACGATATGCGCATGGTGTGTCCTTGTATCCACATGTATTGAACCTTACGAAAATTTCATGAATTTTCGGGGGGAAAAAGCGCTCTCCCGCTTGGAGCAAGAGTATGAAACCCCTAGATTTTACCATCCTTCCACAGCAGATGACCGCGTGCGGTCCGTCTGCCGTCATTCCGGTCGCCTGAACCGGTCGTTTTCGCTCGTCTCGCAAGGAGTGCCCATGAAAGCGTTTGTTTCCCTTTTTCTCATTTCCCTCAGTGTTGCCGTTTCATCCTATGCACAGGCGCCAGTGAATTACAACGACGTCGGTGTCATCATCAACGTCAACGACACAAATTCCGTGGCCATCGGTGAGTACTTCGCAGCACAGCGTGCTGTCCCTGCACGAAATATCATTCGCATCGACGCTCCGGCGCGCGAGACCATCACTCCCGGACAGTTCGACACCGTCCGTGCGCAGATCGAAGCCTATCTCATCGCGACCGGTCTGGTGGACACACTCAACTACTTCGTGACGACGAAAGGCGTGCCGCTGCGCGTCAACGTCGGCAGCGGAGATGACAAGAACGCCTCGTTCGACGCCGAAATCATGCTGATCCTCGGTGACCTTGCCGGGCATATCGGGCAAAGCACTCTTTTCATCCCGCCGAACAGCGTGCGTACGCATTATTATTTTTCGAAGGACGTACCCTATCGTCGCAGTGGTATCGTTCCCAACACGAATCCTCCACGGCGTTACGATATGTTCCTGACGACGCGGCTCACCGGCCTGACGCAGCAGGATGTCCGCCGTCTGATCGATCGCAGCGGACCGTTCACCCTGGTGGACAAAGACAGCGCCCTCTTCGTCTTCGACCGCGATCCGCGGCCGATTCAGCTCGTTCCCTACGATTCGAATCTCGCCATTGCCGGACAGCTTGTCGCATCGAGGGGATGGAACGCCCTGGTGAACCACGACTCCGTCTACGTCACGGATCAGCGGAACGTGATCGGCTACGCCAGCTGGGGAAGCAACGATCACTATGACCATCATTACACGGAGAACGCGCGACCGCACAATCACTGGCTGCCGGGATCGCTTGCGGAAACCTATGTTTCGACGTCTGCACGGAATTTCATTCCGGGACAGGTCGCGGGGCAGTCCCGCATTGCCGATCTGATAGAAGAAGGCTGTACGGGCGCGAGCGGTTATGTCTTCGAGCCGTACACCGTGGCGCTGACCTGGGTCAATCTCCTCTTCGACCGCTATCTCCGTGGATACAATCTCGCCGAGAGCTACTATATGTCCAATCCCACCCTGTCATGGATGGCGGTCATCGTGGGTGATCCGAAAACCTCCATCATCACGGAAATCCCGCCCGTCCCTGCTCCCGGCATTACGGCGCCGGATCAGATCTGTGCCGGCGAAACACTGTTCCTGCGGGCTCAGAATGTCTCCCCGGGTTGGCAGCGCTGGTTCACCGGGGATTCACTGGCCGTGCTGGCCGCCGGTCCGCCCTTCGACGACACGCATCCTCTCCATGCCGGTGAAAGCGGCACGCTTTCAATCCGGCCGACACAGGAAGGCGACGTCACATACACGTTCCTCAACGAGAATTTCATCGGCCGTGCATTCGCGCAGACAACGGTGACGGTGCTGCCGGAACTCGTGGTCGCGTATTCCGCATCGGCGGATACGCTCTTCCTCGATGAATCCGCAACCGTGCAGTTCTCCGCTGCGGCAAACGGCGCCGTCGCGTGGGAATGGCTGTTCGGGGACGGAGCGACGAGCACCGATTCCGCTCCCTCGCACACGTACATTCGTGCCGGGAATTTCCCGGTGACGGTGCGCGTCTCCGACGGCGTCTGTGAAACGACAGTGAGAGATACGATTCACGTGCTCGACCGCCGGCCTGCTGTCAGACCGGAACGCGATGTCCTCGCATTCGGTGATGTGGTGCGCTTCTCGCAGATCGACCGCTCACTGCGGATGCACAATGAATTGCGTTACGCCGCGGATATCGAGTCCGCAAGCATCGAGGGTCCGGATGCCTCCGTCTTCACGCTTGCACCGGTCTCATTCCCCGCGACGATCGGACCCGGTGGGAACATCGATCTCACCATCACATTCGCTCCGAAAGATACAGGACTGTTCCAGGCCACGCTGGTGCTCGCGGTAAGCAGTCAGTCCGCCCCCATCCCCGTGCAGTTGACGGGACGCGGCATCGAGTCATCTACCGGGGTCGGGGATGCTCCCGCTTCACCGCTTTCCCTGCGTCTCGATCAGAATTACCCGAATCCCTTCGCTCCGGTAACGAGCATTCCGTTTTTCCTCCCGTCCCGTGGAGCTGTGCGCCTGAGTGTCTACGACGCTCTTGGACGATGCATCGCGGTGCTGGTGGACGATGAGCTGGAGCAGGGCCCGCACACCGTACTCTGGGATGCCACGGATGTACCGGCCGGCACGCTCCTGTGTGTGCTGGAAGCCGATGGGATGAGAATCACACGAAGGATGAACATTCTCCACTGAGCAGAATGAAAACAGATGTTCCCGATCGCACCGGATAGGATTCGCCTTCGCTCTGCGGCATGCGTGCCCGGATTCCTGCTGCTGATCGCTTTACATGGAACGCTGCATGCACAGAGCGTGCTCCTTCAGGGGACGGTACGCGATCGGAATTCCTACCGGCCCATACAGGATGTCAATATTTCCCTCACGGGAAGCAGCATCGGAACGAGTACCGATGTCACCGGCACATTTTCCCTTCGCATCGATCATGCCGATGCCGATCAAACCATTGTATTCCGGCATATCGCCTACGACACGCTCTCTCTGACGGTGAAGATGCTGCAAGGCAGTCCGGACGTTCTCCTGCAGCCACGTATCATCCCCATGCAATCAGCGGAGATCACATCCGCGCGGAAGGAGGGAATCGCAGCGCGCGATCTTCCGCAGCGCGTGGAGACGATCGAAGCACGGGAGTTTGACGTCCGCGGGTATGTGGATGCGGGAGATCTGCTGCGAACGGATCACAGCATCCAGATCACCGAAGAACCCAGTGGACGAAAAACCGTCTCCATCCGCGGTGGGAATGCAGACGAGGTCATCGTGCTGTACAACGGCGTCCGCCTCAACAGCACGTATTCCAATGCATTCGACCTGTCGTTGATCGAGCTGTCGGATATCGAGCGCTTCGAAATCATCAAGGGCAGCAATACCGCTCTCTACGGATCGGAAGCATTTTCCGGCGTGATCAACATCGTACCCAAGCAGGATCGGGATTATACCATCCGTGCGCATCAGCAGATCGGATCGTATGATTCCGGGATCTGGGGTCTTCAGCTGTTCCGACGATTCGGACAGGTGACCGGGAGTTACGGCATCCGCAGCGGCGGTATGACACGCGCGTATGCGGATTTCCCCGAAGCCGCACTGACCAACAGCAGCGTCCATCACAATGCGCACCTGAACTGGACGCTCCCCGCGCAGGACGACAGCGGACCCAATGTTCTTACGACATACTGGCGCCTCGCCACACAGGCATTCGAAAATCAACGGGATGTGGAGCGGCTCGATGATCGCAATCATGTCGCAAGCATCCAGTACTCCGGCGGCATCGGTCCCGTGCACGGATTGACACTGTCCGCCTCTTACAGTGCGCTCGATCAGGAACTGCAGCTGACGGGAAACGAGCTGTCTGTCGATCGCATCGTCGACGAGGACGGACTGCAGATGCATGCGGAGAAGGACTGGATGTTGGGAATGGCGGATCTGCGTTTCGCCTATCAGCTCGGCCATGCGGCGCTGGATTTTTCGGATACGCAGAGAAACGTTCGCCGGCAAACCCTCGGAGTGGAATCCGCCGTGCTCTCACGCACCCGGCACGGTCTGATCGCCATCGGAAAGCTGCATGGTGAAACCGGTTCGTCCTTCCTGCAAACCTTCGACTTCGATATGAGTCTTCGTCAGGATTTCGTCCGTGACACACACGACGATACGATCCTGCGTTCCGATCCTGCGGAACCATCGCCCGCACGTGATCACTCCTGGGATCACACACTGTTCAAGTTCGCGGTCAATCTGAAGGGAGTACAGGACGACCTCCTCCTCGATGTCTTTCTGAGCTATGGCAGCAACATCAAGTACCCGTCTCTCCTTCAGCAGATCAATGCACCCGGCGTCATATCCACAGAGACCACGGCGGCCTCGCTCGAACCGGAGACCAATCGGAGTGTGGAAATCGGTGTGACACTGCTGCGGGAAGTCCCGCATCGCGCCGTGACAGGGTGGGAAATAACGGGCAGCTTTTTCCAGAACAGCTACACAAACAAGTTCCGCTCCTGGAGCAGCGCCGGCGTCCCGGTGCTCTTTTTCGACAATGTCGACAATGCACAGATCTCCGGCTTCGAGGGCAGCGCCGGTATCTATCTTTTCGAAAAGAAAATACTTACCGAGGCGGGACTGTCGCTGTATGCCATCTCCGATCAGGCGGCCTTTCCCTTCAAGTCCGCCGCAAAGCGAACGCTGAGCATGAAACTGGACCATGAAGGTTACGCTCTTCATCTCCTCTATTTTTCGGAAGGGGAGCAGATCGGCCTTCTCCGTCAGAGCAACGGGGAATTCGCTGAAGTGGAGCTGCCGGGATTCGCGAATCTCGACATCCACGCGAGCACGTACGTCGCGATCGGGAAAGCGCAAGCATTCATCAACGTCAGCCTGCGGAATGTGCTCGGGGGAGGCGACGTACTGCTCTCGGGTCTGGCCATCAGAGACCGGCGATATTATGTCACCGTTGGAATCCAGTATTGATGCCCTCATGAGCGATTTCTTTCGACACGGAATCCGAACAGCCCTCTGGGTGCTTTCCCTCCTTCTCATGGGCGGGTGCACAGACAATCCCTTCGAGAGTACGCCGGCGATTGAAAGCTCCAAGCGCAAGGTGCACGGCGTCGTCCGGCTCAGCGACACGCAGGATCACTCGGGTGTGTATGTCTGGCTGCAGGGATTCGAGATCGCCACGACGACGGATCACGACGGTTCTTTCACCATCACATTGCCGCCGCCCGAAGCACAGGGCGTGACCGGCGGCGTGAACGGTGTGTACAGGATGTATGCATTCCTCGGAAATTATCGGCTCGTCAGCGTGCGTGCAGCGGTGCGGGATGGGACGTTCGCGTTTCCGAGCGACGAAATACGTGAGAACGGAGAAATCCGTGAACCGCTTTTCATGCAGCAACTTTTCTCCATCACGACATCGCTGAGCAGAAACCGGATCGAAGCCGACAGTCCGAGAACAATCACCATCCAGGTAGTTCTGCAATCCGACTCCCCACCGGCGGAAGTGTATTTTCCCCGGATGCTTGCCGGGATCGAGGGTCCCGTCCTGCTGCACAACACACAAACCGGTGAGGTGGACATCTATCCCACCGTTGTCACCGGTGTGGAGATACAGGATTACGTGCAGGTCGGCAGCGTTCCGTATATCCGGAGTCTGCTGCTCATCATCCCGAAGTACCGACTGAAGGCGGGGATCTATGAGATCATTCCCTACCTGATACCGCAGGGGCAGCAGATCCCGCTCCCCCTGCTGAAGAGTCTGGGTGACGATGTCAGTGGGCTCAACGAATCCTACGTATTGTATCCCTTCCGCCGGGAAGGTGGCATCCTCACCGTCCAGCCGAATTAGGAATGAAACCTCCATTCCTGGCAACGTGTCAAATATTTATCCCTCTCTCTCCCTCCGCGCCGTTGTACAATCCCGGAAGCGAGCCATGCAATTCCTCAGATACCGTTTCCCGCTCAGGTTCTTCATCTTCACCGCCTGTCTGCTGCTGTACCCCGCCTCCGGCCACGCGCAGATGCCGTACGTGGAAACCGACATCCCGGTACGCGACGGGAAAACGCTGGCGGCGGATATCTATCATAACACCGGATGGACCGCAAAGCCCGTCATTCTCGTGCAGACACCCTACAACAAGAACATGTATCGCATCACGCTCAGCCTGCCGGGTGGTGGAGTCTTTCCGTTGGACACCATGCGGTACCACTATGTGATGCTCGACTGGCGGGGTTTTTTC
>JAFGKR010000337.1 GCA_016928515.1 Bacteroidota bacterium
AGTTCGATACTCGTCGATATCGGTACGCAAAGCACGCATTCGATCGGCCTGCCGAATTCGTACGCCTCCATTGCTGAACCGACGGTTACACGAGACGAGCGTTCTCTCGCCTATTGCATGGGGTACCCGTTGATGAACTCGTTGTACGTGACCACTCCATCGCGACCGTCGGGCGGTGATGTGATTGTGCAGGGGAACTTCGATACGCAGACTGGGCTGTATTACAATGTTATGGCGCCCACCTGGTCACAGGACGGTTCACTGCTCGCCTTTGTCCTCGGGGTTTTCAATCTGAATACATTCGAGGTACGTGGGGATGTCTTTGTCGTCAATCGTAACGGCACTGGTCTGCGGCGGGTGACGGAACTCCCCGGCAATAAAATCGCCGACTCTCCGAGTTTTTCGCTCGACGACCAGAATATCGCATTCACAGTGTACACCTCATCGAAATCCAGTTTTACCACTGACGAGCTGCTTATGGCGCGAAGGGACATCGCCGTTGTTCCGTCTGCCGGCGGGACGATTGGTTACCTGACACAGGACGGTACGTGCTCACACCCGTGTTTCGCCGGGAATATCTCCACATCCGTCGAACTGTCACCTCCGCAGCCGAAGGACATTTCCGTCAACGTCTTTCCCCATCCCGTGGTCGCGCATTCGCAGGTCACCATTTCCGTTCCCGTGGAAGGACGTTACTCCATCGCGCTGTATGATGTGATGGGACGGGTGGTCCGTCGGATATACAACGGAGAAGTGACGGGAGGGATGCTCCGCTTCGAACTTTCGCAGCGCGACCTTGCGCCAGGCGTCTATTCCCTGCAGGTTACCGGAGGGGAAACGGCGACGGCGAAGCTGCTTACCGTCATCCGGTGACTCCCCGGCCGGAATACGATGAGATACTCTTGATAGCCGTCTTCAATCGACATGCACAGCGCATATCATCTGAGGGGACAGGACGGCGGGGTGAGCCCGGGCATCTATCTCGTCAGCACGGCCTCCGGAGGCGGCGGACACTTTGTCCTCTATGGCATCAGCGACGACTTCGACGAAAGCCTCCATATGAAGTCAGAGGCGGTGAGTGTTGCCGAATATTCCATCCCGTTGGATGGCTATCAGAAAGGGAGCGAGGTAGAGGTTCAGACCAACGACTGCCGGGCACTCTCCGGTTTCTATCTCGACGGTATCATCCATTTCGTGCATCATGATCGTTCCGACACAGGGTATACAGAGATCCGGTATGTCCGGTATCCGAACGATGCCAACATGACTTCCAAAATCCCGCATGGATCAATGGGTAAGATCAAAAATTATTCTATAGAACCGGTGTGTCAGATCTTGTTTTCATGAATCGCATGTGGTAGATTTGCATAAAAGAGCCCTCTCCCTCTTTAATCATACCGATGCGGTCGTCCTCGCACTGCACGGGTGTGACAAGATATTCGCACCTTTCCTACCTGCCGTGAGGATTTTATGCGCTGTGCCCTTCTTCGAGGCGCTCAGTCTTTCCTGATCGTGTCTCTCTTCGTCGGTATGTTTCCGAGCCACGCGTTGTCCTCTTGCGCGCGCACAACCCGTCATACATCAACTGTCTCACGTGTATCAGAACTGCCCCAGTTGCCAGGTGTGATTTCCGACAGGCAGGTATCGGACATTGGTGCGTCGAAACCTGTGGTTGTTGCAGCACGGATTCTCGGGGAATATGGATTCATCGAGAACCGGGGCCAGCTGGTTGATAAGAGCGCACTGTCCCGTTTCGACATCCGCTTTTCATTTCCTGATGTCCGGAATTTCCTCCATTCCGGCGTCGAAGTGAAGTACGACATCATCTTACGCCTGAGCGGTGATATCAGAGATGTGCGAATCCGGTCCGGTGAAAGCGGCACCATCATTCCTGAAAGCCCAACCTCGTTCCGCATCCTGACTGCGCTTGGAGAGATTCGCAAAAGCATACCGGCAACGATGGCTGATCGGAGGTATGCTATCACCAACTCAGGTCCGCGGTACCAGATCACGCGGAGCAGAACATCGCCTAACTATACATTCTCGACAACATATCCGAATATTCCATGCGCATTGCTGAGCGCTACTGATGGTATGGCATATGCCGACTGGGCGGCGCTGTATCCCATGTCGCAACTGGAATTCGAGAAGGTCTGCCGTGGTTCGGCACAGCCGTTGACAGGCGAATATGCATGGGGAATCACGCTGTACGAGATGGCCACCGGTGTATCGAATCCCGGACTCATATATGAGACACCCACACAGATCGGTGCGAATATCGATGCCAGTCCGGGATCATACTATCTCGGCTTGATGCGCGCGGGAGGATTCGCACAGATGCTGAATACACGGCTTCAGAGCGGCGTAGGCCATTACAGGATTATGGAACTGAGTGGAAATCTCTGGGAACATTGCTATCCAAAATCAAATTCGACGCTGAGGGGGTTCGACGGTTCACATGGCGACGGCTACCTGGTACCGTTCGCTACCCATATCGGTGATCTGACGAATACAGGCTGGCGCAACCGCCATGTCCACATTCATGCAGGAGGATTTCGTGGTGGATCCTTCGCCTATGCGATACCGCAGGCACGCGTCTCGGATCGCTATCTGGCGTTTTACGGCGGGACGGACAGGATGGTGGAGGGAGGCTTCCACTGTGTTCGTGCCGCACCGTGAAAGTGAATGCGTTCGGTACATCATGTGTAGCAGTGAGGAGGAATACATGGAAGAGGAGAACGCCATCCCGACAAGGCTGAAAGTCGTGGCGTGGATTCTTATTGTACTGGGTGCCCTTGCCGGCGTACAGACTGTTCTCGGTTTCGTGGCCGGGAATGTTCATATCAACCTTGTGATTGTCGCCATTTTTTTTGGCATCGGCATCCTGCGCCTCGAAAACTGGTGGAGAAAAATTGCTGTCGCGCTCTGTGTTGTGAGCATGTTCGCTGCCGCGGTTTCATTCGTTCTGCTCCCGCTCATCGGCACTGATCTTGATGTCGTTCTCTTTGGTATCGGCTCGCGATCCACGTTCTCGTCACCGGGCATGGTAGCCTTGGGCATGGGTGTCGCCGCCATCTTTACCGTTCTATTCTTCTGGATGACTCAGACACTGCGGGAGAAGGAAATCGTGTCACTCTTCGAAGACAAGCAGAAGCCGGAACAG
>JAFGKR010000338.1 GCA_016928515.1 Bacteroidota bacterium
AAATCCTCGTCGGTGATAGAGCCGAGATTGATCATGACGTTCTTGTAGGCACCCCAGATGCCGGTTTCCATCGCCTTCGCCCCGACTTCGAGATCCGAGCGGGAGGCGATGTTGCCGTGCAGGGCCATCTCCTCCATGTGCTCCCAGCAGCGGTCGGCGATGCGCATCGTCGTGAGGGGCACGTCGACGGCTTTCTTGAGCCCCGCCTGCATGGCCGCCGTGCGGGCCTTCTTCTGCTCATCGGTCTGCTTCGGCATGCCGAGCGCCTCCATGTAGTCGTTGAAGGCGTTGGTGTCGGCGTCGATCATCGGGATCAGGTCCTTCATCGCGACATGCAGCGGCGGGATGAGACCGCGCATGACGTCGTCCTTGTCCTCGAACTTCCGCTTGCCGTAGGTCATCCATCCCACCATGGCGCCCAGCGCCGCGCCGAGCCCGGCGATCAGCGCCGAGGCGGATCCGCCGCCAGGAGCGGACGTCCGCGCACCCGTCAGCTCGATGAAGTCACGCACGGACATCGACGCCAGGGGCTCGCTGTTCCCCTCCTCGATCATGTACTCGATGATGCGCTTCTCCGGCACGAAGGTCGAGACGGAATTCAGTCCCAACCGCTGGATGACGAGATGGATCTTCTGCTTCTCGTCGAGGATGAAGAGATCCTCCTTCTCGATATAGTAATCCGCCGCCATCAGCATGGCCTCGAGCGGAATCAGTCCCACGATCTCCGAACCGGCGACGGCGAGTCTCAGCTCCCTCGCATCCTTCGCGCATTCCTCGAAGGCGACATGCGGCGGCGTGATGGTGTAGTTGTCGAGATTCATCGACACCTGGGCCATGTTGTATTCGTCCACGTACCAGCCGATGCCCTTGACGGCCTTGAGACGGCCGGGTTCTTCGGGACTGCGTCCCTGCTCGCGGACGTTCAGCGCGATGCGATGCGCCTGCTCCTTCGTGCCGAGCACGTTCACGTTGTAGGCAACGAGGAAAAAGCGCGCCCCGGTGGCCGTGGCGCCCCAGCGGGGAACGAACTTCGCAGGACCGAAATCCGGCTCCCATTCCGGTTTTGTGATCTTGTCCTTCATTCCCTCGTATTCCCCGGCGCGGATCTGCTTGAGGCTCTTGCGATAGTCCCGCGTCGACGCTTCCTCGTAGAGGAACAGCGGAATGCCCAGCTCCGCCGCAGCGCGCTCGCCGAAGGCCTTCGCGCAGTCGACGCATTCCTCCATGGTGACGTTGGCAACGGGAACAAAGGGACAGACGTCCATCGCGCCCATGCGCGGATGCTCGCCGCCGTGCTGCGTCATGTCGATCAGTTCGAAGGCCGTGCGCGCGGCGCTCAGCGCGCCTTCCACCACGGCGTCGGGGGATCCGACGAAGGTGTACACCGTGCGGTTGGTGGATTTCCCCGGATCGACGTCCAGCAGGGTGCACCCCGGAGTTTTACGGATGCTCTCGGCGATGGCATCAATGACGCGCTGGTCGCGTCCTTCGGAAAAGTTCGGCACGCATTCGACGATTTTCTTCATGGGGATGGATGTCTGTCAGTGAAACATGCGGCGTCCGCGCATCGCGGATCATCCGAAAATGTAGCATATCGTTGTCGGAAATGGAAATATGTGGCCAGGGAGACGGATATTTCCGAGCGATCATCCAAGCGCCCGGATCGCGTCGAGGACCGTATCGATCTCGTCCGGCGTATTATAAAAATGGGGGGAAATGCGGATATGCCCCACGCGCGCGGACACCACCATCCCGTTCTCCTGCAGTGTGCGCTGCACCTCCTCCGCCCGCTCATGCCGCAGCGTCACGATGCCGGCGCGCTCGCACGGATTCTCCGGCGTGACGACGGTGAAATCCATCTCCTGCGCCTTGGCATACAGATGCGCCGCGTTGGCGCGGACCATCTCGTCGACGCGGTCGAATCCCACCGTGCGGAAGAATTCCAGCGCGCCGTGATAGCCGCTGATGCCGATGGAGTTGAACGTGCCGTTTTCGTAGCGGCGGGCGTCCGGCTGCAGCTCCTGTCCGTAGTTGAAGAAATTCCAGGCGTTGGCGACGCTGATCCAGCCGAGATGCGCCTGGCGGATCATCTCCTGCGCCCGCTCGGAGACATACACGATGCCCACGCCCTGCGGCCCGAGCTGCCATTTCTGCACGCCCGCGGCGAGAAAATCGACGGGAG
Organism: Bacteroidota bacterium; assembly: GCA_016928515.1. Taxonomy (GTDB): domain Bacteria; phylum Bacteroidota; class Ignavibacteria; order SZUA-365; family SZUA-365; genus BM516. Next base: position 2,183 of record JAFGKR010000338.1, read on the forward strand.
TGTTCCGCAGATCCAGCCGGATGCCGCCCACGCCCTGGATGGCGTCGACGCTCAGCAGCGTGCCGTGCGGCGCGCACAGATCCTTCAGCGCGGCAAGATCCAGCGTGAAGCCCGAGAGAAACTGCACCCAGCTCACCGCGAGGATGCGCGTGCGTGGTGTGAGCGCGCGTTCGATGTCGTCGAGTTCGATGCGTCCGTTCCGCTGCGGAACGAAGTCGATCTCAACACCTTTTCCGCGGAGATTGATGAAGGGATAGATATTCGAGGGGAATTCCTGGTCGATGAGCAGGACGCGGTCACCGGTTTTCCAGTCCAGCCCCTGCGCGAGGATGTTCAGTCCCTCGGACGTATTCAGCACAAACGCGACACGTGCGGGATCGGTACCGAGCATCTCCGCCGCCATCGCGCGTGCCTCGCCGATGAGACGGATGGTGTCCTGGAAGATGTCGATCGGTCCGTCGGTACGTCCACGCACATGCGCCTGCACGCGCCGTTCGACATACCGCGACCATGGACCCGTCGCAGCGTGGTTGAGATAGATCATTCCCGTGGAGAGGAAGGGAAATTCGGAGCGGATGTCGGTGAGGGTCATGGGTGTGCTCAGTATCAGGGTTGTGGATGGTTGTTGAAGGCAGGTAGCAGGTGGCTGCCATCGCCGCTCGTTCCCACGCTCTGCGTGGGAACGGGTCTTCTGACCGCTCCGCGGTCGTTGACGGGGAAACAGGGGACGCAGAGCGTCCGCTCGGTGCGTTCCACCGCAGAGCGGTGGAACGAGCAATCGGCTGTTCGGTGTGTCCCACCGCGGAGCGGTGGAAGGAGCAATCGGCTGTTCGGTGCGTCCCACC
>JAFGKR010000339.1 GCA_016928515.1 Bacteroidota bacterium
CCGCGCGCGGCGTTCAGCAGCCAGCGGATCGACAATGCCGTGCGGCGTTCGGGACGCACTTCCATCGGCACCTGATAGGTCGCACCGCCGACGCGGCGGGCACGCACCTCGATGATCGGCTGCGCGTTGAACAGCGCCTTGCGAAACACCTCATACCCGTTCTGATTTGTTCGCTGCTCGATCTCTTCGATTGCGGCATACACGATGCGGCGTGCGGTCGTCTTTTTCCCGCTCCACATGACGGAGTTGATGAAGCGCGAGACCAGAATGTCGTTGAACTTCGGGTCCGGGGTCAGAGGGCGGCGATCTGCGCGTCTTTTTCTCATGGCTGCGAATAATCCTGCTGCTGGTTACGATTTCGGCCGCTTGGCGCCGTACTTGGAACGACCCTGCCGGCGTGCTTCGACACCCTGTGTGTCGAGCGTGCCGCGGATGATATGATAGCGGACGCCCGGAAGATCCTTGACACGGCCACCGCGAATGAGCACGATCGAGTGCTCCTGAAGATTGTGCCCTTCGCCCGGGATGTATGCAGTCACTTCCTGTCCGTTGGAAAGACGGATACGTGCAACCTTCCGCAGCGCGGAGTTCGGCTTCTTGGGCGTCGTGGTATATACGCGCGTGCAGACGCCGCGCTTCTGCGGACAGGACTCGAGGGCCGGGGCTTTCTTCTTCGCCTTGACGACCTTTCTTCCTTTGCGGACAAGCTGACTTATCGTGGGCACTGCTTCAATCCTTTACTGAGATACGTAAAAATCTCTCGTGAGATCACAAGAACTCACAAGAGCTTATAAATTTAGCGAGAATCGCAATCTTTGTCAAGTAGATGCAGACGAAATGTTGCACTTTTCTTCCCCCGCGGGCAAAAAACCTGCGGGGGAAGCCGCAAGTGCAACACTCTGTGCGAAATATTACTTCACAGCGGGGATGAGTTCCTCGGACGGGACGGCCTCCTCGGCTTCATCCTGCATCGATGTGACGATAATATTCCGGAACTTCTTCAGTCCTGTTCCCGCGGGAATCAGGTGCCCGATGATCACGTTCTCCTTCAATCCGACAAGGTCATCCACCTTGCCCGCGATCGCCGCTTCCGTGAGAACCTTGGTGGTCTCCTGGAAAGACGCCGCGGAGATAAAGCTCTCGGTCGTGAGAGAAGCCTGGGTGATGCCGAGAAGAATGGGCTCGTAGTTCGCGGGTTCCGCATCACGGACCTCCGGTGCTTCCTTACCCTTCTTCTTCAGCTCGAAACTGACTTCGCGCACTTTCTTCTTCGAAACCTGTTGGCCTTTCTTGAACTTCGCGTCTTTTTTATCCGCAATGACGACCTTGTCGTCCAGTTCGCTGTTTTCTTCCACGACGCGTGCACGCTCCACGACATCTCCTTCGAGAAATTGCGTGTCACCCGGGGAGACGATACGCACCTTCTGCAGCATCTGCCGTACGATGACCTCGATGTGCTTGTCGTTGATACGCACACCCTGCATGCGGTACACTTCCTGGATTTCATTGACCAGGTACTCCTGTACCGCACCGGCACCCTTGATGGCAAGGATGTCGTGGGGGTTGATCGAGCCGTCGGTGAGCCGCTCGCCGGCCTTGACCACGTCGTGCTCCTGCACCAGCACGTGACGGCCGATCGGCGCAAGATACGTTCGGATGTCGCTCCCGTCGTGGCTGGTAACGATGATCTCGCGGGATCCGCGCTTCTGGGCCCCGAAGGTCACCGTGCCGTCAATTTCGGATACAATGGACGGATTCTGTGAACTGCGCGCCTCGAACAACTCGGTGACACGTGGCAAACCGCCGGTGATGTCACGGGTCTTGCCGATTTCGCGCGGAATCTTGACAAGCACGGTGCCGGCAATGATCGGCTGCCTGTCGTCCACGATCAGGTTGGCCCGCACCGGCGTATTGTATTCGGCGAGCAGCTCGCCCTTGTCGCTGATGATCTGGATGCGCGGATTCAGCGTCTTGTCCTTCGACTCGCTGACCACCTTTTGGATATGACCGGTCTGATCATCCGGCTCTTCGCGGAACGTGCGTCCTTCGTACAGATCGGCGAAACGCACAATACCCGGGAACGCCGCAATGATTGTCGCGTTGTAGGGATCCCACTCGTAGAGCACTTCGCCGCGGGCTACCTGCTGCTTTTCGTCCACCAGCAGGGTCGCACCGTACGGGATGTCGTAACGGGACAGCACGCGATTGTCATCATCAAGAATGTTGATGACGCCATTCCGGTTGACCACGATGGTCTTGTCTTCGAGATCGTCCTGATACACGACGTACTTCAATGCTTCGAACTGCACACGGCCGTCGAAGCGGGTGGAAATCTGCGACTGCGCGGCGATGCGGCTCGCCGTACCGCCCACGTGGAAGGTACGCAGCGTCAACTGCGTGCCCGGCTCGCCGATGGACTGTGCCGCAATGATGCCGACGGCTTCACCGACATCGACCAGACGACCGGTGGTGAGATTCCGTCCGTAGCAGCGGGCACAGACGCCGTGGCGGGCTTCGCAGGTAAGGACCGAACGAATGACGACAGACTCGATCGATGTCTGGGCGACCGCTTCGGCCCTCCACTCGTCGATCATTTCACCGGCCTTGATGATGAGCTCACCGGAGATCGGATCCTTGACGTCATAGAGGGAGACACGACCGAGAATACGCTCCGCCAGTGGCTCCTTGATATCCTCGCCTTCCTTGAGCGCCTCGACTTCCACCCCACGGATGGTATTGCAGTCGAACTCGGTCACGGCCACATCCTGGGCGACATCGACCAGGCGGCGGGTGAGATACCCCGCATCCGCAGTCTTCAGAGCGGTGTCGGCCAGACCCTTGCGCGCACCGTGCGTGGAGATAAAGTACTCGAGCACGGAGAGACCGTCACGGAAATTCGCAACGATCGGGTTCTCGATGATTTCACCGGTCTGCCCCGTCATACTCTTCTGCGGCTTGGCCATCAGGCCGCGCATACCGGCCAACTGACGAACCTGCTCCTTCGAACCACGGGCACCGGAGTCCATCATCATGTACAGGGAATTGAAACCGTTCTGGCTGCGCTGGAGCGTGTCAAAGAGCTTGTCTGCGACGCGGTTCGTCGTGCGCGTCCAGATGTCGATCACCTTGTTGTACCGTTCGCCGTTGGTGATGAAGCCCATCTGGTACTGCCGCATGATGTTCTCGACATCCGACTGTGCCTTGTCGATCAGTTCCGTTTTCTCTTCCGGGATCTCCACATCGTTGATGCTGATGGAGAGACCGCCGCTGGTCGCGTATCCGAATCCGAGGTCCTTGAGTTCGTCAAGGAAGCGCGTCGTCGCCAGGTTGCCCATTTTATGGAAGATCATCCCGATGATCTGCACGAGACGGCGCTTGGTCAGGATTTCATTGATGTAGCCAGTTTCCGTGGGGACGATACGGTTGAACAACACTCGTCCCATGGTCGTATCGATGATTTCATGCGTCGGCCCGCCTTCGGTAAGGCGATCGGCCGCCATCGGAACACGCACCTTGATGCGGGCATGCAGACCGACAATCCGCTGATCAAAGGCAATCACCGCTTCGTCCATCGACGAGAACGTCATCCCCTCGCCACGGTCTCCCGGCAGGGCCTTGGTGATGTAATAACACCCGAGAACCATCTCCTGACTGGGAATGGTGATGGGATTACCGTTCTGCGGCGAAAGGATGTTGTGTGACGACAGCAGAAGGATGGAGGATTCCAGCTGTGCGTCAAAGGACAATGGCACGTGCACGGCCATCTGGTCTCCGTCGAAGTCGGCATTGAACGCCGTACAGACGAGGGGATGCAGGCGGATGGCCTTTCCTTCGACGAGCAGCGGCTGGAAGGCCTGAATACCGAGGCGGTGCAGTGTCGGAGCGCGGTTGAGCAGCACTGGATGGCCATCGATAATCTTCTCGAGAATATCCCAGACATCCGCCCCCTTTTTATCGACGACTTTCTTCGCGCTCTTCACCGTCTTGACGATGCCGCGCTCGATGAGCTTGCGGATGATGAAGGGCTTGAACAGTTCGACCGCCATGTCCTTCGGCAGACCGCACTGATGCAGTTTGAGTTCCGGCCCCACGACGATGACCGATCGACCGGAATAGTCGACACGTTTTCCGAGCAGGTTCTGCCGGAAGCGCCCCTGCTTGCCCTTGAGCATGTCGGAGAGAGATTTCAGCGCACGGTTATTGTCACTGCGCACCGAATTCACCCGGCGGCTGTTGTCAAAGAGGGAATCCACCGCCTCCTGCAGCATGCGCTTTTCGTTGCGGAGGATGACTTCCGGCGCCTTGATGTCGATCAACCGCTTGAGACGATTGTTGCGGATGATGACGCGGCGATACAGATCGTTCAGATCCGATGTCGCGAAGCGGCCGCCCTCCAGAGGGACCAGCGGACGCAGTTCCGGGGGAATGACGGGGATGACATCCAGCACCATCCACTCGGGATGATTGATGTAGTCGGTCTCCCGCTTGGTGGTGAACGCGCTCACGACGCGAAGGCGCTTGATGGCTTCCTGCCTTTTCTGCTGCGAGGTCTCGAAGCGGATCTGCAAACGCAGACGGTCGGCGAGCTTCTCGATATCCACCGAACGGAGCAGCGCCTTGATGGCTTCACCACCGATATACGCAACGAATTTCTGCGGATCGTCGTCGTCGAGTTCCTGATTCTCCTCGGGGAGACCATCGAGCACCTCGAGAAATTCCTCTTCGGTCAGCAGCGTAATGTCGTTGCGGAAAAGGGCCTTATCGATCTTGTCGCCTTCGTCGGCATCGGGAAATTCGTCGTCCAATGCCGAAAACGGCTTCGGAAAGCTCGTCGGACCGGGATTGATGACGACGTAGTTCTCGTAGTAGATGATCCGCTCCAGTTCCTTGGAGCTGAGACCGAGGATGTTCGCAATCTTGCTCGGGAGCGAACGGAAGTACCAGATATGCACGATGGGCACGGCCAGCGAAATGTGCCCCATGCGCTCCCGGCGAACGGACTTCTGTGTCACCTCGACGCCGCAGCGATCGCAGATGATCCCCTTGTAGCGGATCCTCTTGTATTTTCCGCAATGACATTCCCAGTCGCGGACCGGACCGAAAATTTTCTCGCAGAAAAGACCGTCTTTTTCTGGCCGGAACGATCGGTAGTTGATCGTTTCCGGTTTGGTTACCTCACCATAGGAACGGGAAAGTATCGCATCCGACGAGGCCAGGCTCACGGAGATGCGGGCGAAATTCCTCTTGACTTGCTCCTGCGGTTTGAATGGCATCTTTATCTCCAATCAATTCTGTATTCGTGATCTGGGGGAAAACCGGACAGTAGCGGAGCGAGCCGATCACTCGATCTTGATTTCGAGGCCGAGGCCCTGCAGCTCACGCACCAGGACGTTGAACGATTCCGGGACATTCGGATCGGGGAGGTTTTCTCCCTTCACGATAGCTTCGTACACCTTCGCACGACCCTGGACGTCGTCGCTCTTGACAGTGAGAATTTCCTGCAGCACATGCGCTGCGCCGTAAGCTTCCAGTGCCCAGACCTCCATCTCACCGAAACGCTGGCCGCCGAACTGTGCCTTGCCGCCGAGCGGCTGCTGGGTGATAAGGCTGTAGGGACCGATCGACCGTGCATGAATCTTGTCGTCGACAAGGTGAGACAGCTTCAACATGTAAATGAAGCCGACGGTGACCGGCTGGTCGAAGCGTTCACCGGTGCGACCGTCGTAGAGATCGATTTTCCCGGTACGGTTCAAACCCACCGAGTCCATCAAATCACGGATCTCTTCCCACTTCGCACCGTCGAAGATCGGCGTGGCGAAACGGACATCGGCACCGAACCGCTTGGCGACCCACCCGAGTGCCGTCTCGTAGAGCTGACCGAGATTCATGCGTGAGGGAACACCGAGGGGATTGAGAACAAGGTCCACCGGCGTGCCGTCGGCCAGGTATGGCATGTCCTGCACCGGGACGACGTTTGAGACGACTCCTTTGTTGCCGTGGCGCCCTGCCATTTTGTCGCCGATGGAAAGTTTCCGCTTCTTCGCGATGTACACCTTGGCGAGCTGGACGATTCCGGGCTGCAGTTCGTCGCCCATCTGAATCTTCCCTTTCTCGCGCTTGTAGTCTTCCTCAATCTCGCGCTTGGCGTACTTGTAGTTGTCATAGAGACGCTGCACCAACGCATTGATGCGCTTGGAATCGCTCCAGGGCTGTGTCGGATCGAGCATGTCGATCTGATCGAGGATATTGGCGAATGTGTCGTCGCCGACGACCGTCCCACCGCGTATGACGCTGCTGCCCTGCAGATCGCGGATGCCCAGCACCTTCTCGCCCTTGAGCAGCGTGGTCAGCTTCCGGATGAAAAGATTGATATGGTCGCTGCGCCGCTTGTCGAAATCCGCCTCAAGGCGTTCGAGGCGCCGTTTCTCTTCCTTCTTTGCGTCGCTCTCCTTCTTCTTCCGACTGAACAGCTTGGTCTTGATGACAATACCCTTCATTCCCGGAGGCGCCTTGAGTGACGCGTCTTTCACGTCTCCCGCCTTGTCACCGAAGATGGCCTTCAGCAACTTCTCCTCCGGCGTGGGGTCCGATTCGCCCTTCGGCGTGATCTTGCCGATGATGATGTCATTCTCGCGGACTTCCGCACCGACGCGGACGATGCCGTCCTCGTCGAGATCCTTTGTTGCTTCCTCACTGACGTTCGGGATCTCACGCGTCAGTTCCTCCTCGCCACGTTTGGTATCCCGGACCTGCAGCTCGAATTCCTCGATGTGGATGGAGGTGTACACATCCTCTGCCACCAAACGCTCACTGACGATGATCGCGTCCTCGAAATTGTACCCTCGCCATGGCATGAAGGCGACCAGCACGTTCCGTCCGAGGGCCAGCTCACCCTGATCAGTCGAGCTTCCGTCCGCCAGGACCTCGTTCTTCTTGAACTTCTGTCCCGGCTTGACGATGGGACGCTGATTGATACAGGTATCCTGATTGGTGCGGAAGAATTTGATCAGATCGTACTCCACCACACCGTTGCTGTCGAAGGCGGCAAGCTTGTCGTCCTCAGACCGCCCGAGATCGTATTGCACGACGATGCGGTTGGCATCGACGAACACGACATGCCCGTCGTGTTGGGCAATAATCATGGCGTGCGAATCGCGGGCGACTTTTTCCTCGAGTCCCGTACCGACCAGTGGCGCTTCGGGACGCAGCAGGGGCACGCCCTGACGCTGCATGTTCGATCCCATGAGCGCGCGGTTTGCATCGTCATGCTCCAGGAAGGGGATGAGCGCAGCTGCCGGGCTCACGATCTGATTCGGTGCGACATCCATGTAGGCCACTTCGGCCGGCGGCACCACGGGAAACTCACTTCCGAGCCGGCATTTAACGCGGTCGAGCATGAAGGTTCCGTCGTCGTTGAGCGGTGCGTTGGCCTGCGCGATGACGATATCGTCCTCTTCCTCGGCGGTGAGATACACGACATCCTTGCTCACCTTGCCGTTCTTCACGACGCGGTACGGCGTTTCGATAAATCCGAAATCATTGATGCGGGCATGAATGCAGAGCGAGGAAATCAGGCCGATGTTGGGGCCTTCAGGCGTTTCAATCGGACAGAGGCGTCCGTAATGGGTATAGTGCACGTCGCGCACCTCGAAGCCTGCGCGTTCGCGTGTCAGGCCTCCGGGGCCGAGCGCGGACATGCGGCGCTTATGCGTGAGCTCCGACAGGGGATTCGTCTGATCCATGAACTGCGAGAGCTGATTGGTACCGAAGAAGGCGTTGACGACGCTGGAGATCGTACGCGCGTTCACGAGATCGGAGGGAGTGAAATTCTCCACATCGCGGATGTTCATGCGCTCCTTGATTGTGCGCGCCATACGCGATACACCGACATTGTACTGTGCGGCCAGCTGTTCGCCGACGGTCCGCACGCGGCGGTTGCCGAGATGGTCGATGTCGTCGACGGTCTGCTGTCCCTGCATCAGATCGATCAGGTAGCGCACGATGGCAACGATGTCGTCGCGGGTCAGTGTCGTGATTTCGGGTTCGATATTCAGATCGAGTTTCTTGTTGAGGCGGTAGCGGCCGACAATGCCGAGATCGTAGCGCTTGGGATTGAAGAACAAGCGCTCGATCAGTCCCTTCGCCGTCTCGAGATCCGGCGCCTCCCCGGATCGCAGCTGCTTGTAGATCATCTCCAGCGCTTCCTGGTCGTTGTTCGCCTCATCCTTGCGGATCGTATTGGCAATGACCAGTGCGTTCTCGTTGTCGGTCTTGTAGACCCGGACAAACTTGACGCCGTGGTCGCGGATGGACGTTGTCAGTTCCTCATCCAATTCCACATCTGCGCTGACCAGCAGCTCCCCGGTGGCTTCGTCGATGACTTCCTCGCAGAGAACGCGTCCGAAATGATCTTCGATATCGGGAGAATTCAGATCGACGGAATCGACGAGATCGAAGAGTTCGAGAAGTTCCTTGTTGGAAGAGTATCCAAGAGCACGCAGCAGCGTCGTCACTGGAAACTTCTTCTTCCGGTCGATATAGGCGTACATCACATGGTTGATGTCTGTCGCAAATTCCACCCAGGATCCGCGGAACGGAATGATGCGGGCGGAGAACATTTTCGTGCCGTTCGGGTGAATGGACTCACCGAAGAAGACACCGGGGGAACGATGCAGCTGGCTAACGACCACGCGTTCCGCGCCGTTGATGATGAACGTCCCGCGCTCGGTCATGTAGGGCAGATTCCCGAGGTAGACTTCCTGTTCGACCGTTTCGATATATTCGTTGCTGTTCGGCTCCTCGGACTTGCTCGAGAGGCGCAGACGCGCCTTGAGTGGGACGGCAAAGGTCAGCCCGCGCTCCTGACATTCCGGAACAGAGTATTTCGGTTTCTCGATGAAATAATCGATGAATTCGAGGATGTAATTTTCACGGGCGTCGGTGATGGGGAAATTCGTTGCGAACACCTGCTGAAGGCCACCATCAACCCGATGTTGCGAGCCGACGGTTTCCTGGAGAAACTGCTCGTAGGAGGAGCGCTGTACATCCAGGAAGTTCGGGTACTCGAAGAGGTCCGAAATCTTGCCGAAGCTCCAGCGACCATTGCTCATGGCCTTGAGGTGCAGCTGTTCGAATGTATCGTTGAAGCCGTTCGCGTTTGAGGTACTCAATTCCTAGCTCCTTACATGATGCGTACGTGACGGGTTCCGGCTTGTCGGCGGCCGGAGCGGCCGACAGGGACGAAGACGGGGTCAAGCGATAAAACGACAAGTGCGGATCGAACTGTATCCGATCCGCTTCTTGTCGTACAATAGCGTTTGCCGATTACTTGAGCGTGACAGTTGCGCCGGCTTCCTCGAGCTCTTTTTTCAGTTTGTCGGCTTCGTCCTTGGGCAGCTGCTCCTTCACGATGCTGGGAACACCTTCGACGAGGTCCTTGGCTTCCTTGAGACCGAGACTGGTTGCAGCACGCACCACCTTGATCACGTTGATTTTGTTGGAACCGAACGACGTCAATTCGACGTCGAATTCCGTCTTCTCTTCCACCTCGGCGGCGGGAGCACCGGGCATGGCACCGGCCATCATCATCGGGGCAGCGGCGGTCACGCCGAACTTGTCTTCGAGAGCGGTCTTGAGCTCGGCTGCCTCAAGCAGCGTCAGTTTCTCAATTTTCTCAACGATTTCTTCGATCACGGACATTGTATCACTCCTTGAAGGAAAAATATAGATTTACGTTCGCTGGTCAGGGTTCAGGGTTCAGGCAGCCTGTTCCTGTTTTTTCTTTTCGATGGCGTCGATGACGTAGACCAGGTCACGCATCACACCGTGGATGGCACCGACGATACCCTGAGCGGGCGCGGCGATGCTTCCGATGATGGAGGCAATCAGGTCCTCACGCGTCGGCATGGATGCCAGTTCCTCGAGGCGGGAACCGTCAAACACTTCATTCTCGACGACACAAACCTTCACCGACAACATTTTCTCGTTGTCCTTGATGAAGGTATGGAGCGTTCGTGCGGGCTGAATCGGATCGTCGTAGGTAAAAACGACACCGGTCTGATTCACGAGGTAGGGGAACACGTCGTCGTATCCGCCGACCTCCTGCATTGCCCGTTTCAGAAGCGTATTCTTGATGACGGTATAATCCACGCCCCCCTTGAAGAACTCGCTCCGCAGCTGATTCGCTTTTTCCACCGTGAGCCCGGAAAAGTTGGCCAGGTACAGACCGTTGCAACGCTGGAGCTTTTCCACCGTGTCGGCGATCACCTTGGCTTTCTGTTCTTTGGTCATTCGATGTTCCGGAGGATTGTTCGAATGGGATAATGAATTAGAGTAGAAGCATTGAGAGTGCGTATCCGGCCGGATGCAGGCCGGGGAGAAAATTTATGATCAGTGCAGCGCTGCTGCCTCGGATTTATCGATCCTGATGCCCGGGCCCATGGTCGTGGACAGCGTCACGCCCTTGATGTACACACCCTTGGCCGCGGTCGGCTTCATGCGATTCAGGGTGGCGATGAACGACTGCACATTCTCGACGAGCTTGTCCGCCGTGAAATCCACCTTGCCGACCATAGCGTGCACGATGCCGGCCTTGTCGACACGGAAGGAGATCTTGCCGGCCTTGACTTCCTGCACGGCCTGCCCGACATCCATCGTGACGGTGCCCGACTTGGGATTGGGCATGAGACCACGTGGACCAAGGATTTTTCCGAGCTTCCCGAGTTCACCCATGACGTCGGGCGTGGCGATGACAACGTCCACATCGGCCCAACCGTTCTGGATCTTCTCGAGATAGTCCTCGAATCCCACATGGTCCGCACCGGCGTCGCGTGCTTCCTGGTCCTTCGGGCTCCGTGCGACCACGAGAACGCGGACGTCCTTCCCGATGCCGTTGGGCAGAGATGCTGTTCCGCGGACCATCTGGTCCGATTTTTTGGGATCGACGCCCAACCGGACAGCGATGTCAACGGATTCGTTGAATTTCGCTTTCGCGGTTTGTTTGAGAAGCGACACGCCCTCGGTGATGCTGTATTCCTTCTGGCGCTCGACCAGGGACGTGGTTTCTTTCATGCGTTTCGTCAGTTTCATAATTGCACCATTATCCTTCAACCGTGATTCCCATGCTCCGAGCCGTCCCGGCGACCATTTCCATGGCCGCTTCGACGGTGTGCGCGTTCAGATCCGGCATCTTGACTTCCGCTATTTCGCGCACCTGCTCTTGCGACACCTTCGCGACCTTCGTCCGGTTTGGTTCGGCGGACGCCTTTTCGAGCTTCGCCGCTTTCTTCAGCAGCACGGCAGCCGGCGGCGTCTTCGTGATGAAGGTGAACGATTTGTCGGAAAAAACTGTGATGACAACGGGGATGATCAGACCGGCTTTTTCCTGCGTGCGCGCATTGAACTGCTTGCAGAACTCCATGATGTTCACGCCCTTCTGCCCGAGTGCAGGTCCGACCGGCGGCGCGGGATTCGCCTGCCCGGCAGGGATCTGGAGTTTGATGTACCCGTCAATTTTTTTTGCCATGGGAGTAACCGCCTATGCTATTACGTATCGAATTCTACCTGACTGAAGTCCAGCTCCACCGGGGTTTTCCGTCCGAAGATGGACACCATCACCTTGAGCTTGCTCTTTTCCTGATTGACTTCCTGAACGAAACCGCTGAAGGTGTTGAAGGGGCCGTCGATGACCCGCACGGGATCGCCGACGCGGAACTGCACTTCCGGGACCTCCGAATCCTTCCGCTCCTCCATGCGACCGAGGATCTTGTCCACCTCGTCCTTCCGCAGGGGAGCAGGGTTGTTCCGTGGACCGACGAAGGAGATCACGGAGGGCGTATTGAGGATCAGATGCTTGGTGTCCTTGTCGAGGACGCAATTGATCAGCACGTAGCCGGGAAAGAAATTGCGCGTCTTCGTGCGCTTCTTCCCGTCCCGCATCTCATACACTTTCTCTGTCGGGACAATCACAGCGACGATCCGCTCCTCCATTCGGAGTTCCGGATCCGCCTGTTTCACTTCGCTCTCGATGTACGCCTTGACCTTGTTCTCATGGCCGGAGTACGACCGAATGGCATACCATCGTAAATGTTCTGTCTGAGTTTCTTCCGAAGCCATGAGTTACCGTCGTTACCTATTTCAGCTGCGCAGGAGCACTTTCATAATTTCCGTGAAGACCAGATCCACCGCCGCGATGAACAGCGAAACGATCACGGTGGAGACCAGCACGACCGTGGTCGAATCCTTGAGCTCATCCTTTGTCGGCCACGTCACCTTTTTCATTTCCTTGGTGACACCGTTGATAAAATCCGTAATTTTTTCCTTCATGACCCGGCTGCTTCCATGCTGATTCTGTTGATGGCACGAGAGGAGGGACTCGAACCCCCAACCTGCGGTTTTGGAGACCGCTGCTCTACCAATTAAGCTACTCTCGTAGGGAACTTATTTGGTTTCCTTGAACGTGACGTGCTTGCGGACGACGGGATCAAACTTCTTGTACTCCACACGCTGCGGATGCTTCTGCTTGTTCTTGGTCGTGGTATAGCGATACCCCGTACCCTCGGAACTCTCCAGCGTGATGATGATGCGCCCTTTGTTGCTCTTCGCCATGATATCGCCTCAGTTTGCGAATACGAAAAAGGTACGTTCGTGTACCTTGTCTCATTACCTGGAGCTCACGACCGGGATTGAACCGGTGACCTCTTCCTTACCAAGGAAGTGCTCTACCGACTGAGCTACGTGAGCATGGAGCGGGAGACGGGACTCGAACCCGCAACCAACAGCTTGGAAGGCTGTGACTCTACCAATTGAGTTACCCCCGCAGGGATTGCCGATGGCATCGGCTCAACTCAGTGTGGTGGGGGTAGGATTCGAACCTACGAAGTCGTGTGACAACAGATTTACAGTCTGTCCCGGTTGGCCACTTCGGTACCCCACCGTTTTCTCACCAGAGCTGGCGACCAGACTTGAACTGGTGACCTGCTGATTACAAATCAGCTGCTCTACCAACTGAGCTACGCCAGCAGGCTGTCCATTATAATAGTGGACAGGATCACAAATATATTCTTTGTTTTGGTGAAAGTCAAACACCGCGGAAGCGATATGCGAAAAAATGTGCGGGCTCACAGATTTTTTCGCAGAAAGGCGAGAATCTCCTTCTCCAGGCCGACGCCCGCCTTCAAAATATCAGTTCCGTGACCGGCGCCGTCATAGGTCTTGACGAGAATGCCCGGTGCGATGTTCTGATAGACCTGCACGGTTTCCATCGACCGGAGATCCTCGCTGCTCGCCACTGCCAGAAGAGGCCGGCCCTTGTATTTCCGCAGGGGCCCTTCCGTCGGAAGTTCGTTGAAGTAGTTCAACCCGGGACTCAGCAGGATGAGCGCACGGATGCCTGCATCTCCGGCTGCGTAGATGAGTGCATTGCTGCTGCCATAGGATGCGCCGATGATGCCGATGCGACCACCATCCACTGCGCGGTGCTTCTTCAGAAATTGCAGTGCCGCCCGGATGTCCTCCTGGGCCTTGCGGTCGGGACGAATGCTCTTTCCTGCCGCGGTTTTCGTCGAGCCGCCGTAGCCGCGCATGTCGATGGCGAGCACGGTCATCCCGGCCTGCTGCAGCTGGGCGGCCAAGGCCGCAAAACTCGTCCGGTCACTACGCCACTGATGCAGACAGAGGACCGTCGGCGCCGCTTCCCCGGCCGCGTATAACGTCCCGGTGATGACCACACCGTCGGCGGTCGTGAATTGTACGTTCTCTCCGCCGCCACGAGCGTCGAGCGGTTGCCTGGCGGACCCAGCCGCCTGATGAACCGCCCTACCGGAAGCGGCATCCGATCCGTGTCGTGCAGCCCCCCCGCTTTCAGACTGACAATGCACCATCAAGAGCAATAGGAGAATGCTCGCAAACAGGGGATTTCGAATCATGGCGTGTTCCTCGTTCATCTCCGTGTCGGAATGTCGTTCGCTGTTTCGGATCCAAGCGTTCTCAGACAGCAGATCCCGCTTTACCCTGCCCTCCGGCCGCATCGATGACCGCTCGGACGATCGCCTCTGCAGATTCCTCCGCTGACACGGGAATCCACCGGAG
>JAFGKR010000340.1 GCA_016928515.1 Bacteroidota bacterium
AGCTGCAGAGGCGCACATCTGTCGTGGTGTGCGCCTCTGAATGACAAGATGCCGATGTTAATGTGCCAGGGCGAAAGATTGATCGCGTTCAACTGTCCTTCGATACGGCCTCTGCAAACTCACGAGCATCTCGAATGCTCCCGCGTCGGCCTACTCAGGATGACGGGTCTGTGAGCCTATTGCTTGCGACTAACGGCCAATTGCCCTGCCCTAATCCATGATCTTCCTCAGGAAGGCCGGGCGATCGGGATTGGATTTCTCGATGCGCTGGCCGCTGCGGTCGTCCACGTCGTCGTCGTCGCGCGTGGAGGCCAGTGACAGACCCTTGCGGATGTAGGCCGGCTCGTCCAGCTCGCGAATCTCGTTGATGCCCGTCGGGATGTGGTTTGGACGCTGTTGCGCGCGCTGCTGCGGCACGGCCGGACGGTTGGAACCTCGCGCGCGCTTATTGAAACCGGTCGCAATGACGGTCACCATCAGCTTGTTCTCCAGCGATTCGTCAATCACCGAACCGAAGATGACATTCGCCTCCTCTCCCGCCGCTTCGGTGATGATGGAGACGGCTTCGTCGATTTCCGCAAGGGAAAGATCCGAACCGCCGGTGATGTTCACCAGCACACCCTGCGCACCGGCAATGGAGACACCGTCGAGCAGCGGACTCGAAATCGCGTTGTGCGCCGCTTCCACCGCGCGGTTCTCGCCTTCCGCCAGACCGCTTCCCATGAGTGCGTCGCCCATATCGCGCATGATGGTGCGCACATCTGCAAAGTCCACATTCACCAGCCCCGGCACCGCGATGATCTCGGCGATACCGCGCGTGGCGTTGTACAGCACTTCATTCGCCATCCGGAAGGCCTCGGACAGGGGCGTGCCCTTGTCCACCAGCGACAACAGCTTCTGGTTCGGGATGACAATGAGCGTATCCACGTGCTTGCGCAGCTCCTCGATGCCCTCCTCGGCCTGCGCCATGCGACGCTTGCCTTCGAAATGGAAAGGCTTGGTCACGATACCGACCACGAGGGCACCGGTGCCCTTGGCAAGGTTCGCGACCACGGGAGCTCCACCCGTGCCCGTGCCGCCGCCCATGCCGGACGTCACGAACACCATGTCGCTGCCCGCAAGTACGGATGCGATTTCCTCCTTGTCCTCTTCCACGGCGCGGTAGCCGACCGACGGGTCAGCACCGGCGCCGAGTCCGCGCGTCAGATTTTTCCCGGCCTGGATGCGGTAGTTCGACACGCTGCGATCCAGCGCCTGCGCGTCTGTATTCACCGCGATGAATTCGACATTCTCCATTCCGCGGGTGATCATGTCGTCCACCGCGTTGCCGCCTCCGCCGCCGACACCGACGACGCGGATCTTTGCCCGCGTGTCCATGCTGTTGTCGTATACGATAGCCATATGGCCCTCCTCAGTGTGTGGGTGATGTGTATTTCTGTATCTGATCACTGTTTCAGAGTCTTCAATGTTGTTTCGCAATCCATTTCCGGTCTTCGTTCCCCCCTCTCTATCCAGAGAGGGGGGACAGGAGGGTGAGTTCATCTGACCGCGAAAGCCGAGGGAGACATCTCACCTCCACCTTCCCCTACCCGCTCACAAGCACCCTCCGCTCATACGTGTGCGCATTCTCCGGCGAGAGAACGAACTGCGGGATATACGTTCTCCGCACACCGCCGGGCGCACTGCGGCCACTCTCGCGTTCCCGGGAATCCTGAACGATCCACCGCAGGCAGGCGGGAATCCGTGTCGTGGGTTCGTGCTGTGTTCGGTTCATGGGGACCTCCGGTCTACAAAATCAATGTCCGTCGATACGTCCCTCCGCTCTCCGCTCTCTGCTCTCTACAGTTCATTGAACCAGTCGATAATGCGCTTGACGATGTTTGGTTTGCCGTCGCCACCGACGGTCTCGAAACTGGTGGATCCGATACTCTTCATGCCGTGCAGCACAAGCCCGACGCAGGTGCTGTAGATTGGATTCTCGACTTCGTTGACAAAGCCGCCGCTGAAGCCGGCCGGGATTCCGATTTTAACTGGCATACCGAGTACCTCGCGCGCAAGCGCTGCCGTTCCCTTGATCAGGGATCCGCCTCCGGTGATGACGACGCCGGAATGCAGATGCTTCGAATAACCGGAACGCTTGATCTCCAGTGCGACGATTTCGAGTATTTCCTCCATCCGCGGTTGGATGATCTGACAGAGCAGACTGCGGCTGATCTGCATTTCATCACGGCTGCCCAATCGCGGCAGCAGAATAGTCGTGTCTTCAACGATCTCCGGCAGGTATGCGTAGCCATGCTCACGCTTCAGTTTCTCCGCCTGCTCGTTGAGAATGCCCAGTCCCTTGCGCACGTCCTCGGTCACCTTTTTCCCGGCAATGGCCAGGACGGCGGAATGCCGGATCGTGCGCTCCTCGAAAATGGCGATGTCCGTAGTGCCACCGCCGATGTCCACGAGCACGATGCCGACTTCCTTTTCCTCGTCGCTCATGACGGAATTGGCCGATGCCAAAGGCTCGAGCACCAGATCGTTGACCTCCAAACCCGCGCGTTCGACGCATTTGTAGATGTTCTGTACCGCCGTGATGCCGCCGGTGATGATGTGCACGTTGGCTTCCATGCGCACACCCGCCATGCCGACGGGATCGTAAATGCCGTCCTGCCCGTCGACGATGAATTCCTGCGGTATGACGTGAATGATGCGTCGGTCGGATGGAAGAGCGACTCGCTTGGTGTCCTGCAACAGCCGATCGACGTCCTTGCGCGTGATTTCGTTTTCCGGATTGCTGATCGCGATGACTCCACGGCTCTGAAAGCTCTGGATGTGATCACCGGCAATGCCGACATTCACGGCGCGGACCTTGATGCCGGATTGCCGTTCGGCATCGACAACCGCCTGCTGGATGGCGCGTACGGTCTTCTCGATGTGTGTCACAGTGCCCCGGGCCATGCCCTCGTTCTCGGCACGGCCGATGCCGAGGATGTTGATGCGGTCGTCCGCATCTTTCGCCGCGATCATCGCGCAGACTTTCGTCGTGCCGATGTCGAGGCCGACGACAATGTTGTCTGCGAATCCTGAGCCCTGGTAACGTGTTTTCATATGCGGTACTTCAGCATGTATGGAGATTATTCATTTCCGTTCAGTGTGTCCGGGAGTGCGGCCAGTGCGGTTTCCGCCACGGTGTCCTCCCGTGCCTCGGGAGCATCGGCACTGCTGCGCCAGCGGGTGACCACCTGCTCTTTCCAGCGGAGATCGATATATTCGAGCGATGCCGGATCGTATTTCATCGCCACATTTTCCCAGAAGGTGCCGAACGCCCGCAGCTTCTCCTCGATGCGCAGATGCGGCCCGAAAATGACCGGTACACCTCCATCGAGCGTGTACAGCACGAGATCGCGGCTCTGCGAAAGATTGATTTCCGAAAACAACTGCAGGGGCCGCTTGTCCATGCGTGCCGCATATTTGAGCACCTGCAGCGCCTTCTGCACGCCCGCATCGACGATACGCACACCCGGCTCCAGGACTTGGGCCACTTCCGCGCCGGTCAACACCGGCAGATCGTGCACCGTTGCCAGATGCTCGGCGGGGAGCACGTAACCGTCCTCGTCCAACAGCCAGTCCCGTGTCTGTACGTTGAGCAGCATGGCAATGGGCGTCCGCTCGGTGACGGCGATGCGGAGGATGCGCGGCGGATCGCGTGAGACATCCACATCCCGGACAAAAGGATTCTGCAGGATGGCATGGCGGATTTCGAGAAGGTCCAGTTCCGCGAGCGTGGAAGTATCCGTGACTCCGGCTGCGTCCTGTATCTGTTCCTCCGTCGTGAGCCGCAGTCCGCTGATGGCGAGATCGACACCGACGACACTGTGGCGCCATTGCGCGGCGAGCACCGCCAATCCGGCGATGCCGGCAAGCACGAAGAAGGTCGCGATGCCGACGGAGCGGTAGCGTGTCGGTTTGACGCTTTTCTTTCGTCTCATGACTGTCGCACTCCATGCAGCGGACTGATGACGTCCTCGGGAAATCCGAGAAGCTGAATTTCCGGCTCGAGTTCCACGCCGGTTTTTTCAAAAACGGTGTGTCGAATAACGTTGATGGCTTCGATGACATCCGTCGCGAGCGCATCACCGGTGTTGACGACGAAGTTCGCGTGCCGCTCCGAAATCAGGGCGCCACCGAAACGCCGGCCCTTCAAACCGCATTCCTCGATGAGCTGCGCCGCATACCGGCCTTCCGGATTCTTGAAGATGCTCCCGGCGTTGGGAAGATTGACGGGCTGCGCGGCATTACGCTTCAAAAGCAGTTCCTTCCGGCGCATCCGGAGATCCTCTTCGTCTCCCTTCGGTAAACGGAAACGGGCACTGAGGATGATGTCCTGACGCACATCGGAATTCCGGTAGCGGAATCCGCATTCCTCCTTCTTCAGCGTCCGCAGTTCTTCTGCACGCAATAGCGTCACATCGATCAGGTGATCCGAAATCTGTCCCCCATACGCGCCGGCATTCATGATCACGGCACCGCCCAGTGTCCCGGGGATGCCCGCGAGCATCTCCGTACCCGCCAGGCCGTTGCGGACGCAGAAATCCACGAGCTTGCTCAGTCGGATGCCTGCACCGGCGGAAACCACGCCGCGTTCGAGTGTGACATCCGAAAAATGCCTCTCGATGTTGAGGGCGACCCCCCGCAGGCCGTCGTCGCTGATGAGGAGGTTGCTGCCGTTGCCGAGCACGACGTAGGGAGACTCCGTCTCACGCAGATAGCGGACGATCGCGACAAGTTCCTGCACACTCGGGGGTTCGATGTAAATGTCCACCGGGCCACCGATGCGGAAGGACGTCATTGGCGCAAGCGGCTCGGAGATACTGATCCCGCCGCTGCAGATCTGCCGTATGTGCTCAAGCGACAGCATGGTTCAGGCCGTGCCCTCCAGATGCTCGATGAATTTCGCTCCGTATTGATAGATGTCGCCGGCACCCATGGTGATGACGATATCCCCCTTCTGAACGATGGTCGCGAGAGTGGCGGGGACGTCGTTCTTGTCCGGGACGTAATGGACGTTCTTGTGTCCGAATTGTCGTGACGCCTCGGCGATCAATTCACCGGAGATGCCTTGAATGGGACGCTCACGAGCGGGATACACATCCGTGACGATAAGGATGTCGGCGTTCATGAAGGCACGGCCGAAGTCTTTGTAAAAATCCCGTGTCCGCGTGTAGGTATGCGGCTGGAAGACGCAGACCACGCGCCGTCGCCAGCCGGCTTTGATACCGCGGAGCGTCACCTTCACTTCCGTGGGATGATGCGCGTAGTCGTCGACGACCAGGATACCGTCTACATCCGCCTTCACTTCGAAACGACGGAAGGCGCCGGCGAAGGAATCCATCGCCGCCTTGATTTTTTCGAAAGGAAGGCCAAGCTCCAGACTGACGGAAATGGCTGCGAGCGCATTCTGCACGTTGTGTTCGCCGGGAACACCGAGACGGATTTCCCCGAGTTCCTTCCCGAAGGATACGACAGTGAACACGGAGCGATTCTCGCTCTGCGTCAGTCCGACCGCCTGCACGTCGGCCTGTGAACTGAAACCGTAACTGATCACCTTGCGCTTGATCTGCGGAAGGATTTCCTGCAGTGCGGGTTCATCAAGACACAGCGTCACGAAACCGTAGAAGGGAATTTTGTTCGCGAATTCCACGAAGGCGTTTTTCAGCTCGTCGAGACTGGCGTAAATATCGAGGTGCTCCGCCTCGAGCGTCGTGAGAACGGCGATGGAGGGATTGAGCTTCAGGAAGGACCGGTCGTATTCATCCGCTTCCACCACCATGAATTCACCGCTGCCGAGACGTGCGTTGGTGCCGCCGAACGCGTGAAGCTTTCCGCCCACGATCACCGTCGGATCCTTCCCACCCTCGATGAGCACCATGCCGAGCATGGATGTCGTGGTCGTCTTGCCGTGCGTCCCGGCGATCGCGATACCGTGATGCAGACGCATGACTTCCGCGAGCATCTCCGCGCGGCGGATGACCGGGATCTTGCGCTCCAGCGCCGCCACGACCTCGGGATTGTCCATGGCCACGGCGGAGGAATACACGAGAACGTCCGCCTCGCCGAGATGGGCCGGATCGTGTCCTTCATACACCGTCGCACCGAGATCCTGCAGATGCCGTGTCACATCCGTCCGCGTCAGATCCGAGCCCGAAACCTCGAAACCCTGGTTCAGCAGGATCTCCGCGATCCCGCTCATCCCGATACCGCCGATCCCGACGAAGTAGATATGTCTGATGTTCGCGAATTTCACGTGTGTTTCGATTGCTGATTGAAAAACCCGTCACCTCCGGCAGGTCGTCCTAAGCCTGTCGAAGGACGACTGTATCGAGAGATTTCATGCTGCTGTTTCACGGTGTTCTTCATCCTGTCATCCTTCATCCTTGATCCTTCATCCTTCATCCTTCATCCTTCATTCCATGCTGCATCTTCTTCAGCAGCTGATACAGCTCTTTCTCATGCTCGTAATTCGCAACGCGTATCCGAAGCACCCGGCGCCGGTCGGCGACATGGAGCTTGATCACGGCGAAGCTTCCGTCGTTGGGCTTGCTGCGGTCGCGTTTGAGTGTAATCCGCTCGATATCGCGGAGCGGGATGCGCCTTTCTCCAAAGCGGGAACGGAAGATCATGCTGTCTTCCGTGAGGACGAGCCGACGGTTCCGTACCATGTTCGACAGCAGCATCACCAGTGCGTGGAGAATGAATATCGCGATGACGTACACGACCGGATCCCGAAATCCAAACAGCACCGTCTCGCTGGTCACCGTACCGGTGATGAGAATGTACAGTGCAAGAAATGCCACGTAGACGAGCAGGGTCATGTAATAGAAATCGTTCCGACGCTTGAAGATGCGCTCCTGTGTGCTCATACCGTGTCCTCCTGTCCTTCCGCGAGACGAATGACGGCTTCGGCGATGTCGAAGGCGGCGCGGGGACGCCCCAACGCGGCGGACGCCGTCGCCATGCGCGCGAGTTCCCTGTCGTCGTCCAGCAGGGAAAACAGCTCCGATTCGAGTCGGGACAGCTGACTGTCGCGCAACACACGTGCTGCGCCTTCCGCGGCAATCGCGACGGCGTTCTTGTACTGGTGATCCGCGGCTGCATGCGGGTACGGCACAAGAATCGCGGCGATGCCGAGTACCGTCATCTCCGCGACCGATGTCGCTCCCGCCCGGCACAGGACCAGGTCGGCAGCGGAATAGGCCATATCCATCTCGTCGATGAACGGCCGCACGACAACCTGCTCCTGATAGAGTGCACCCAGACTGCGGTACTCCTCGATGTCGCGTGCTCCGGTCTGCCAGATGAGTTGATATTCCTCACGCACCAGGCGCGGTACCAAAGGACGCAGCGCCCGGTTGATGGCGGACGCGCCAAGACTGCCGCCGAAGACGAACAAGGTGCGTCGCGACGGGTGCAGTCCGAAATGGACGCGCGCGTCGCCTGCGTCATGGCGCTGCAGACTGAGACGCACCGGGTTTCCGCTCTCGACGATGCGCCGGACGCGGGGCAGGAACCGCGCACTCGACGGGAAGGTGACATGCACTTCATCCACCAGTGGCGCAAGTTTGCGGGTGGTGATACCGGGATATTCGTTCTGTTCGTGAATGAGTGTGCAGCGGCCCGTTTTCGCGGCTACGTAGAGCAACGGTCCGCTGGCAAATCCACCCGTTCCGACGACGACATGCGGTCTGCGCCTGCGGAGGATCCGCCATGATTGCACAAGTGATACCAGGAGTTTGAGTGGCAATACCGCGGTAGCGACCGAGAAGCTGCGGCGCAAGCCTGTGATCCACAGCGGATCGAATGCAAAACCCCGCGCAGGGACGACCCGGGCTTCGATGCGGTTCCCCGAACCGACGAAGCTCACCGATGCATCCGGACGCAATTGCAGCAGTGCTTCCGCAACAGCGATGCCCGGGAAAAGATGTCCCCCGGTGCCACCTCCGGCAAATATGACACGCAGTGCTTCACTCATTGATACAGCTCCCCGACCCGCGGTCCTGCCGGTTCGTCATGCACGACAATATCTCGCGGCCGGATGCGCGTGAACATGGAAATATTCAGAAGCACACCCAGGGCATACGCCGTAAAAATGATTGTGGTGCCGCCGTAGCTCAGCAACGGCATGGGAAGTCCGGTGGTGGGCAGCAAACCCGTGGTAACCATCGCGTTCACAATCGCATACACGGTGATCGTGCAGGTGATGCCGACGGCGAGAAAGCGCCCGAGATCATCAGTGGCGCGCTTGGCGATCTTCATTCCGCGCACCATCACGATGGCGAACAGCGCAAGAATCAGAACCGCGCCGATCAGACCATACTCCTCACCGACAATGGCGTAGATGAAGTCCGTGTAGGACTCGGGAAGGTAGAGCTCGCGCTGTTTGCTCATTCCCATACCCACGCCGAAAATACCGCCGCTGCCCATTCCGATAATGGCCTGGTCCACCTGGTAATTGCCCGCAACGCCACCCCCGTCGTCGGTGAAATGCGCCATGATACGGTTCCAGCGGTAGGTCGCGGAAACCGCATAGATGAGCACGATGGGGATACCCGCCAGTGCGACGGCGACGAGATGCGTGATTTTGACACGACCGACGAAGAGCACCATGAAACTGATACCCAGCAGGATGGCGCCCGTGCTGAAATTCGGCTGCAGGAACACCAGTCCCACTACTGCAAGGATCCAGAACAACAGCGGCAGAAAGCTATTACGAAAATGATGGATGTAGCGTTGTTTCGCGGCCAGCAGTACGGCGAGATGGATGACCAGCGCGAATTTCGCAAACTCGGACGGCTGGAAGCGTACTGGTCCGAAAGCCACCCAGCGCTGTGCACCCTTGACGACCGTTCCGCCGACCAGCGTGTAGGCCAGGAGCAGCAGGGCGATGACGAGCAGATACTTGCTGATGCGCTGGTAGAAGTGGTAGTTGACGAACATGCCGACGAACAGCGCCCCAATGCCCATCACCACACGGATGGTGTGATTCCGCACCAGATAGTTGAAGTCCCCGTCATGCCGCATGCCGGAAATCGACACCGATGCGCTGTAGACCACACCGACGCTGAACATCATCAGTGCGAGCACGCTCAGGAATATCCACAGATCGATATGTCCGGTACGCTGTTTCATGCGACCATCGGTTCCCGGCAGAATGTGCGGACGCATTCCTTGAAGACGCGCCCGCGATGTTCAAAGTTGTCGTACATGTCGAAGCTTGCACAGGCGGGTGAGAGCATGGCAATGTCACCGGGCTGTGCTGCCATGCGCGCGATGTTCACCGCCTCCAGCATGTCACGAGCGCGTGTAACGCGCGTGACACCGGAAAATGTGGCTTCCATCCGCTCCGCCGCCTCACCGAGGAGGACCATGGCCCGTACACGGTCACGCACAAGATCCAGCAATGGTTCAAACGGAGCGTCCTTGTCACGGCCGCCTGCGATCAGCACGACGGGATTCCTGTAACTCTGCAGGGCGATGACCACCGAGTCGACATTCGTGGCCTTGGAGTCGTTGATCCACGTGATGCCGTCGACTTCACAGATATACTCGAGCCGGTGTTCGACACCCTTGAAGGCGAGAACGGATCGGCGGATAACCTCGATACCGATGCCTTCAAGGCGGGTCGCCAGCGCAGCCATCAGCACGTTCATGTGGTTGTGCCGCCCGTGCACCTGCAGGTCGTCGACGCGGGCGACCACTTCACGGCCGTATCCGGCGTCGATCAACAGGGTCCCGTTCTCCCGCCAGCCGCCACGGGTAAGACGCTGCAGCGTGCTTACGGGAAACAGCTCCGCGCCGGCCGTCTTGACTGCATCCACGACGACCGGGTCATCGTGACTGTAGATAAGGTGATCCTCCGGCCCCTGGTTCATGAATATCCGCTGCTTCGAGGCGACGTACTCGCGGAAATCGCCATGATAACGGTTCAGATGATCGGGCGTGATGGTGGTGATCACCGATGTGGAAGGATGAAACGATGCACAGGTATCGAGCTGGAAACTGCTGATTTCCAGCACCGCGAGACGTACCGGTGTTGTATTCTGCAGAATCGCATCGGTAAACGCCAATCCGATATTGCCCGCCACCAGTGTACGCTCCTCCGCCGCCCGGCCGATCTCCCCTGCCAGCGTCGTCGTCGTGGTCTTCCCGTTCGTCCCGGTGACCGCAATGATTGGACAATCGAGGAACATTGCTCCGACCTCGATCTCACTGATGATCGGCATGTCGATGCGCTCCGCCTTCTGGAGAATCGCGGCGTCTGATGGTACACCGGGACTGACGACAAAGAGATCCGCATCGAATACGCGGTCGCTGTGACCGCCGAATTCATGCGGGATATCTTCCGCGTGCATAATGCGTGCGGCTTCCTCGTATTGCTGTTCGGCAGAAAGCTCGGTGAGAAAAACGGTGACGCCTTTCCGCTTGAGCAGCCGGGCCGCCGCCAGACCGCTGCGGGCGGCACCGATGACGGTGACCTTCAAACTCGCGATATCGAAAGCGCGCTGCATGATTAACGAACCTTGAACGTTGCCAGACTGAGAATTGCCAGAATGATCGCGACGATGTAGAAGCGTGCGACGATTTTCGGCTCGGGCCACCCGAGCAGTTCAAAATGATGATGGATGGGTGCCATGCGGAACACTCGCTTTCCCTGCCCGTACTTGCGCTTGGTATACTTGAAGTACGCCTTCTGAATGAGCACCGAAACGGTTTCCGCAAAGAAGATGCCACCGAGAATCGGCAGCAGCAGTTCCTTCTTGATCATCACCATGAGCACTCCCATCGCACCGCCCAGCGCCAGTGAACCGGTATCCCCCATGAACACCTGTGCGGGATAGGCGTTGTACCACAGGAAGCCGAGGCCGGCACCCAGGACAGCCGCGCTGAATACGGTCAGCTCACCGCTTCCCGGCAGATAGATGATGTTGAGATAATCCGAGAAATCAACACGGCCGCCTGCATAACTGATGAAGGCGATCGCGATGAAGGCGATGGAAATCGTACCGATGGCCAGACCGTCCAGGCCGTCGGTCAGATTGACGGCATTCGACGTGGCCACAATCACGAAAATGATCATCGGGATGTAGAAGAAAGAGAAATCCAGCACCAGGTTCTTGAAAAACGGAACCGTGGTGACGGAATTGTACTCCTGGAACTGCGGGGAAAAATAGAGCACACCTCCGACGATGAGACCGACGATCACCTGGCCGACAATCTTGTATTCGCCGATGAGTCCCTTCGGGAAACGGCGCACCACCTTGAGATAGTCGTCGACGAAGCCGACCATGCCCATCATCACCGTGGCGAGCAGGATGAGCCAGACGTACGTGTTCTGCAACTGGCCCCACAGCAGCACGGGAACGATCACCGAGGTGAGAATGATCAGACCGCCCATCGTCGGTGTCCCGGCCTTCACCAGATGCGTCTCCGGCGCTTCGATTTTGGCCGTCTCGCCGATCTGCCGGCGGCGCAGCGCCGAAATGATGCGGGGCCCCACGAACCAGCTGATGAGGAGCGCGGTGATTGCCGCCGCCGCCGCACGAAACGTGATGAAGCGAAACACGTCAAATCCGGGCGGACTCAACACGTCGTTGATATACTCAAACAGGGAGTAGAACATGACTATACCCGTTCCTCCTCTCTGGTTGAACGGCTGAGCAGATGATCGACGATTTCCTCCATATGCATGCCGCGCGATCCTTTGACCAGCACGGCATCTCCAGTATCCAGCAGCGCGTCGAGCGCATCGATCAACGCCTGCTTGTCGGTGTAATGCCGTGCCACGGCGGCGATGTTTCGCACGGCACTGCTGATCACCCGTGCGTGACGCCCGAAGGTCAGAACGTACGGGATGCCCGCGGCCGCCAGCGCCGCCCCGATGGCCTCATGTTCACGGCGTGACACAGAGCCGAGTTCCAGCATATCGGCCAGCACGACGCAGCGGCGCCCGCGGACCTTCAGCTGCTGCAGTACATCCACGGCGGCAAGCACCGAATCGGGATTGGCGTTGTAGGTATCGTTGATGACAGTCACGCCTGCAGTCTCCGTAATCTGCATGCGCCGATCGTAGTTCGGAACGGATTCCAGCGCCTGCTTCATGGCGCGGACACTGCAGCCGAATGCAAAGCCCGCCGCCAGCGCTGCCGCGGCATTGTACGCGGCATGACGGCCGACGGCCTGCAGATGCAGATTCATTGCATGCTTCGCGAACGACGGCGCTTCGCAGCGCACAAGCGCCCGTCCCTGTTTGTCGAGCGTCACGCTCGTGATGCGCACGTCGCTGCGTGCTGCGGTGCCGAAGGTCAGACGCGGTACACGCCGTGGGAGTGCCTCGCGCAGCAGGGGCTCATCAAGGTTGACCAGTGCCAGACCGTCCTTCGGGAGCGAAGCGAAAAGCGCACCCTTTTCCCGGGCGATGCCCTCGCGCGTATGCAGCTTCTCGATATGGGCCCGACCGATGTTGGTGATCAGTCCGTGCGACGGCTGGGCAATGCCGCAGAGATACGGGATGTCTCCGGGCTGATTCGTGCCCATTTCGACCACAACGACATCGTGCTCTGAAGTCAGCTGCAGCAGGGTGGCCGGGAGTCCGATGTGATTGTTGAAATTTCCGGCGTTCTGAAGAACGCGGAATTTCGTCCGTAGCACAGCGGCAATCATTTCCTTTGTACTGGTCTTTCCATTGCTGCCTGTGACAGCAAGCACCGACGGGGTGAAACGCGAACGATGCAGGCGTGCAATGTCACCGTACGCCCGCATGCTGTCGCGGACGACGAGCAGCGGCAGGTGTGAAACCTCTTTCATGTGCCGGCGATACCATCGATTCTCCACGACACAAAGCAGCACGCCGCGCGCACACAGGTCGGACACGAAATCATGCGCGTCGACCCGGGCACCGCGGAATGCCACGAAAACGTCTCCCGCACGCGCTTCGCGCGAATCCGTCATCACCCGCTCGACGACACGCTCCGCCCGATCCGTGCAATTCTTTGCGAAGACATGCGGAATCGTCAGCAGCTCTGCTACGGTGCAGTTCATGCCTGGATACCTCCACGCCGTTCGTCGAAATAGCGGCGGACAACTTCGCGATCATCGAAATGCCGCCGCCGACTGCCGATGATCTGGTAACTCTCGTGCCCCTTGCCCGCGACGAGCACAATGTCTCCCGGACAAGCGATTTTCAGCGCGTGATGGATGGCTGCACGCCGTTGAATACGCGTCAGCACGCGCGCTCCAGACACCGTCCCTCCAAGAATATCCTTGATGATTGCACCGGGATTTTCAGAACGCGGGTTGTCGGACGTCACGACGGTGATATCGCTGAGCCGCGTGGACACTGCACCCATCAGCGGACGTTTGACCTGATCACGATCACCGCCACAGCCGAAGACCGTGATCACACGTCCACCGGCCGCGATATCCCGCGCCGTCTCCAGCGCCTTCTCGAGTGAATCGGGAGTATGAGAATAATCGACGATCGCCGTGACGCCGTCGGCCGAAACGATACGCTCGTATCGTCCGGGAATGGTCTGCAGCTGTTCGATACCCCGTATGACGGTGCCGGGCATGAATCCCAGCTCCATGCCGGCGGCGAACGCTGCAGTGATGTTCCAGGCGTTGAAGCGACCGATGAGCGGGGAGGTGATGTGGTAGTCCTTCCCGTCGTGCACGATGTCAACCGCTGTGCCGCGTACCGAGGCATCGATACCGGTGATGCGGTACGCCGATCGCGGCCGCGTACCGAATGTTCGTCGGCGGCGTCTGAGCTTCCTGCCCATGCTCGCTGCCGCGGCATCATCGGCATTGATCAATGCCGTACCGCGTGTATACAGATCAAAGAGCCGTGCTTTTGCGTCGCGGTACGCCTCCATGCTGTGGTGAAAGTCGAGATGATCCTGCGTCAGATTCATGAACACGCTGACATCGAATCCGATGCCATGCACACGCGCGAGCGCGAGGGCGTGCGAGGATACTTCCATGATCACCTTCTCACAGCCCGCACTGCGCATTTCCGCAAGCAGCTCATGCAGCGATTCGGCAGGAGGAGTGGTGAAAAACGCCGGACGATGTTCGTTGCCGATGCGGTACTCGACGGTACCGATCATTCCGGAACGGATGCCAGCAGCCTCGAGGACAGAGGAGAGAAGATAGGTGAACGTGGTTTTGCCGTTCGTGCCTGTTACACCGATCATGGTCATATGCCGCGATGGCGATCCGTAAAAACGGTCCGCGAGCACGGCTGTTGCGACCCGGGTGTCATGGACGACCACAACGGTTGTCCCGTTGTGCTGGCAGTAGGCTGGTGTGAGCAGTTGGTGGAGAGAGGATTCGTACTGAGGAAGTTGTACGACGACGCAGCTGGCACCGCGTTCCATGGCCGATTGGACGAAATGGTGTCCGTCCGTATGTTCCCCCTCGGTCGCAACGAACATCCACCCCGGCTCCACGCTGCGGGAGTCGGTAGTGATGCCCGCAAGCTCGACATCCCACGGACCGACCATCTGTACGACAGTGATGTCGTTGATGATCTTCGACAGCCGCACGGCGGCCGATCGGGAATGAAGGTTTATTGCGACCTGGTTGAACATCATAATGCATCAGTACAGGTTTGCTGTGATAATGCGCGCTTCCGCATCCAGCGTGCAGCGCGTGCCTTTCGGAACAAGGGCTCCCGCGGCGGGGTACTGGGCGCGTACGACGCCGCTGCCGGCAGGACTCGGTTCGAGATTCATGCTCTGAATGAAATTCATCGCCTGGCGAAGCGACATGCCCACGACATCGGGGACACGGATCATTCCGCGCGTTGTGTCGCGATCCATGGTGACAAGCTTCACGTTCACGACCGACCGCCGCGCGGCCAGCGTGCTTTCCTCGGGAAACTGCGATGCCACCAGCATCCCGCTGCCCGCCGCCTCCATGTTGAATCCGTGCGCCGTCAGAACCGACCGCGCCACGTCTTCGCGCATTCCCTTCACGTTGGGGACGCGAATACGATCGTTCCCCTTGAAGGAGGCATACAGCGGTTCCGGCTCCTTGGCAAATTCACTCGAGGAGTTGATGATGCGCATTGCGATTCGACGGAAAATCGGTCCGGCGGTGCTGCCGCCGTAATATCCGTGCTTCGGCGCATCGAGGATAACAAGGATCAGGATTTTCGGATCCTCGACGGGGAAGAATCCGACGAAGGATGCGACATGCGAAGTATTGGAGTAAGAGCCGTTCACCAGCCGCTGAGATGTTCCTGTTTTCCCGCCGATGTTCACTCCTTCGATCCGAGCCAGCCGCGCCGTACCGCTGTCGACCACACCCTGCATGAAACTCCGCATGGTACGCGAGGTTTCCGACGACACGACGCGACGCACGACCTGCGGGACAGTTTCATCGACGATGTTCCGATCCTCGTCCAGAAGCCACTTCCGGATGAACGGACGCATCAGCACGCCATCATTGGCGATAGCTGCGTAGGCACAGGCGATTTGCAGCGCAGTCACATTGAGATTGTAACCGAAGGCGAGATAATTCAGTGTGGTTCCGTCCCAGTCCAGCGGCTTCTTTAATTCGCCGCTGAGCTCGCCGGGCAGTTCGATACCGGTTTTCACGCCGAATCCGAAATTGCGTGCATACTTGTAGAAGCGCTCATCGCCGAGCTCGTTGGCCAGCTTGGCGGAAACGATGTTGGAACTGTGCTCGAATGCTCCTCGCAGGGTGAGGGAGGCGTAGGCGTGGTCGTCCTCGATCGGTTTCAGGTCAGGGCGGTACCGCCAGACACCGTTCTCCGCGTTGATACGGTCTTCGGGTTCATACAGTCCCTCGTTCAGTGCGGCACTCATCGCAACGATCTTGAAGGTGGAACCCGGCTCATAGAGGTCGGTCACCGAGCGGTTGCGTGCCTTCTCGGGGGAATACTCGTGCAGGTTGTTGGGATCGATGCTCGGCACATTGGCCATGGCAAGGACTTCACCCGTATGCGGATTCAGAATGATGCAGCGACCGGACTCCGCCCCGTGCAGCTCCACACCGTGGCTGAGCTCCTCCTCGGCAATGGACTGATATACCTGGTCAATGGTCAGCACAAGATTCCTTCCGTTGACCGGTTTGACCTTGGGGTAATCCACCTCGGGGCGGCGCGAACCTCTTGCATCCCGCTGGTAGACGATGTACCCCTCCGTTCCGGACAACTCCGCATTCATCTCCAGTTCGATCCCGCTCTTCCCGACATTGTCGACATTGGTGTAGCCGATCACCGGTCCGGCGAGGGCCCGGAAATTATACTTCCGACGCGGATTGGGCGACAGACGGACGCCGTAGCAGGACCAGTCATTAAAGCGTGCGGCGACCTCCTCAGACAACCGCTTCTCGATGACCGTGTACTGCGTCGTCGTATCCCGAAGGAACCGCAGCGCACTTCGGTAGGGGATCTGCAACGCATTCGCGATAAACCGTGCCACGGTGTCGGGCCTCTTGATGACGGATGGATCGACGGACAGCGTGTATTCGGTGATGTTGGATGCCAGAATGGAGAGGTGGCGATCAAGAATCAGCCCGCGCATGGGACGGATGATTTCGCGACTTTCGTACTGGATGCGCGCAATCTCCTGCAGCTTTTCGGCATCGCGAACCTGGATGGCAAACAGTTTGACGATAATGGCGAGAAAGCCCGCCATGAACATCACCATCAGCAAATACATCCGCACGGAGCTCTGCTGACGCTGATGGATGCGGAGATCCTCATTCCGTCCCGGTCTGTAATCGAAGGGTTCCAACGGCACCTGATTGATTAGTTGTCGTCCGGCTCTACCGCAAGGTTGAATACCGTCAGGGAAAAGGGTTGCTGGTTGGCGTGCACCAGGCCAAGATCCTCCACGGCGATTCGCTGGATACGGCTGTAGCTCGCGAGCGTGTTGATTTCCGCACGCAGGTTTTCACGTTCCTGGAGCAGGATCTGCTCCTGTCGGTCGAGTTCGATCGCCTCCATCATGAGGCTGTCCACCATGACCACGTTCGAGATGTAGAACGTGATGAGCACGGCAAACGCGATCAACATCATGACGATGTTGAATGTCGTCAATCCTTTGAGCCGTCGCCGCCGCGGAGCCGCCTGCACATACTCCAGCGGCACGTCCTGCGCCAGCGCACTCAGGGTGGGTTGCAGCCGCTTACGCGTGAATCTTTTCACCTGCGCGAAGGCGGGCGCTTCGGGCTCTTGGATTTCGACGTATTTCGCTCTCATCGGCTTCTCTGTGTTTGCTTGTCAGAATGCGCATCCGTGCGATTTTCCCGCATATGCAGACCGGGGTTCGTGGAGGGCACACGCACGAGGCGGCCTCATGCCGCAGGAAATGCTTTACGAGTCTGTCTTCCAGCGAGTGATAGGAAATCACCACTACGCGGCCGCCGACTCTCAGCAGAGGAAACGTGTCCTTGAGCGTCCGTTCAAGAACCTCCAGCTCGTCGTTTACCGCGATGCGCAGCGCCTGGAAAATGCGGGCGAGGGTCTTGCTGCGATGTGGCGGCGGTATGACCGAGGCAATGATGTCGACCAGCACCGCTGTCCGCTCGATCGGTCGCTCCGCTCGTACACGCACAATCGCGCGGGCGATCCGCCGGCTGCCCCGTTCCTCGCCGTAGCGAAGAAACAGACGGGCGAGTTCCTCCTCGCTTCGATGCGCGATGATGTCGGCGGCGGTCACAGGGTGTTCGTGGTCCATTCGCATGTCAAGAGGTCCGTCGAACCGGAAACTGAAACCTCTGTCCGGTAGATCTATCTGATGTGATGAGACCCCCAGATCAAGGAGGATCCCATCAATTGCGTGAATATCATGTTGCTGCAGTATGTCGCTCAGATGGACCACATTGCTGTGCACGAGTGTCATCCGACGCTCATTGCGAAACAGCGTCTGTGCATGTCGTATCGCATCCGCGTCCTGGTCAAAACCGAGAACGCGGCCCTGTGCGCTCAGGGTGCGGAGGAGGTGAAAACTATGGCCACCACCTCCGAGTGTGCCGTCGACATACACCCCGTCGGGGCTGCCGACCAGATATTCGATCGCGGGTTCGAGAAGGACCGGTATGTGGTAGCCGTTCCAGCCATCCTGCATCACATTCCTCCCATCACGTGCGACGCCACGGATTCGTACGGCTGATTGGCGTTGTGCTCGTGATAGTTCCGGAGATTCTCTGGACTCCAGATCTCGATTTTGTCCAGTGTTCCGAGAATGATTACTTTGTCGCGGATACCGGCGAATTCCATGTGTTCCTGAGGAATCATGATGCGCGCCTGACGGTCGAGTGTGACTTCATGTGCCCACATCATCAGGGTCCGGATATAGAGGCGATCCTCCTCGCGATGCATATTGAGATGCGTCCGGAGATCTTCCTCGAAGCGGGTCCAGACATCTATCGGATAGAGATCGAGACTGAATTCGTACCCACGTGTGATGACAAAGGAATCATTGGCCTCTGGCGACAGATTCTTGCGCAGCTTCGACGGAAGACTGACACGCCCTTTGTCGTCTACTGCGTGATCATATTTGCCTTTGAATCCTAACATTTCCTCAGTCAGTCAGTTTCTACCACTTTATCCCACTTCTACCCACTTTCTCCCAAAATTACGCTTTTGGAGATCAGAGTCAAGCGTTTTCACCCACATGGGAAATTATTTTTCGATGTGGGGAATCCAGGTCTCAAAGGCCAATTTTATTGAGCTTAGCTCCTCCCGCGGAGCATCCCCGCTTCCGGAGATCGCCGAGCGATCAACATCCCTTGTAAATTCGTTCCTCCCACCTGTCTCCCACTGACGCCGGATGCTTCCCTTGCAGCGTCTACGGGTATAGACGCTTGCCCGGAGAATGGAATTTCCTCATTTTGCATTCGTTCGTTTCGTCGTCAGAAAAGGGTGACGCGGCTGTCAAACTCGGGAGGATGCGGAACCTCTTCCGCGTGCGGACGGTTTTCCGTACATCACTAGAATGGGTCACATGGAATTCCTGCCGCATATTCTGATCATTGCTCTGACTGTTGTCGGTTTGTGGAAGGGAGCCGAATGGGTGGTCGTCTCCGCTGCACACATCTCCCGCAGACTCGGTCTGTCGGAAATGGTGATAGGACTGACCATCGTTGCGATCGGAACGTCCGCACCGGAATTTGCCGTCAGTGTCACCGCCGCGATCAAGGGACAGGCCGACCTGGCCGTGGCGAACGTGGTGGGATCGAACATCTTCAATCTCGGGTTCATCCTCGGCGGGGTCGCCATATTCAGTTCCTGCGTCACCAACCGGCGTACGGTCTATCGAGACGGCAGCATGCTGATCGGAGCAGGCATCCTGCTCCTCCTCTTCATATCAGATGACGTCCTCAATCTGTGGGAGGGTGTCGTGCTCGCCGGAGTTCTTCTCTCGTACATCATCTTCCTTTTCATCCAGAAAGAACCGCTGGAAGAGGATATACCCGAAGGGGATTTCCAGTGGTGGGATGTGCCGAAAATCATCGCCGGCATTGCAACAATTGTCGTCAGCGGACATTTCCTTGTGGAAGCGGCATCGTCGATCGCCCGGCTGGCGGGCGTCTCGGAGTGGTTGATCGGAGTAACCATCGTGGCGATCGGCACCTCCATGCCGGAATTCGCCACGTCATTCATCGCCCTGATCAAGGGACATCACGGCATCTCGATCGGGAATCTCGTCGGCAGCGATCTGTTCAACATTCTAGGCGTTCTCGGGATCGCGGCCATCATTCGTCCCCTGCATGTCACTGACGACGCATGGTTCAACGTCATCCTCCTCGCCCTGTTTATGCTCGTGGTTGTCGTCACCATGCGCACCGGATGGAAAGTCTCCCGTCTCGAGGGTGTCATCCTTCTCCTCCTGACGACGCTTCGGTGGATCATAAATATCTCGTGATACCTCACCGGCAACGATTCAGTGAAATAAAGGATTGCAATCCATCGAACGATCCCTGGACTCAAATCCGGTCGTGGATCTCGCTGATGTCGTGCGGAAGAACGACTTTCTTGTACTTGGAGAAATATTCGAGGAGTGTATCGACCATCGGGGAGGCGGGCTCACGCATGGTGTCGAGTGCCAGGAGTCCGGTACGCCGCTGCAGATCCGTGACGGTCAGCCGGTAGTCTTCCTTGTTGAGATCCATCGAGTTGAGACCGATGGCGATGACGTTGGCCTGTTTGAACACTCCGATCATCTGCTCATGCAGGCGGATGCTGTCCTCCACGGAGGGAAGCGGTAGTCCGTAACCGTCGCTTTCCCGTGCCGGCTGATGGCAGAGGATCATGGCGTCGGGCATGGTGCCGTGCAGCAGACCGAGCGCGATGGGAGAATTCCCGCAATTGGTTAGCGCCCCCTGTCCTTCCACAATCACAAAATCAAATCCTTCGTTCGCCGCTCTGTCGATCTCGAATTCGAGAGCACCGTTGATGAAATCGCTCGGGATGTCCTCCACCGACACACCACGACCGCTGATCAGAATACCGGTCGGTCCGGTGCCGATCATCGCCACTTTCATATCGCGCCGCTGCATCTCGCGATACAGCATCAGGGCCGTGGTCATCTTCCCGGTGTTGGAATCCGTCCCCACCGTGAGAATAGTATTGACGTCGCGGCGACGCCAGCTTCCCTGTGCGCGGATCTGATGGCTTTTCGAGACATGATGCAGATCGAAGATCCGCAATCCCTTTCGATCCGCCAGCGCCGTAAACTCCGGATCCTTCCCCAGCCGTTGCTTGAGTCCGCTGACGACATGTAAGCCGGAATCCAGTGCCTGGTGGATCATCGCACGCCAGGTTTCCGGAAGTGCCCCGCCAAGCGGTGTGATGCCGATCAGCATTGAATCGGGCTTGTACTGCATCGCTTCCTCGAGCGAATGCACGATCGGCGTGTCGCCACCGAAACCGATCGCCTCCTGGGTTGATGTTTGTTCCTTGGTGCTGTCGATGACCGCGACGATGCGCTCGGGAATATACAGCAATGCCGCGATGACCATACGCAGTCCGATGGAGCTGAGGCGGCCCTCTGCCAGCAGCACCATGCGGCCGGTATGTCCTCCCGTCATTACCATTGTGCTTCGTTTCCGGGGAAGAGGATCTGTGACCGTTCAGGCCCGACGGAAGCGCAGGCGATGCGTACGCCGATGATGCGTTCCACTGCGTCGATGTAATCACGCGCGGTCTGCGGCAGATCATGGAAAGAAGTCACACCCGAGATGTCTTCTTTCCATCCCGGGAAGGTCTCGTACACCGGATGCATGCGTTCAAGTCTCTTGAGGTTCGTCTGGAAACGTTCGCTGCGCTTGCCGTCATACTCATATGCGACACACACCTTGATTTCATCGAGCCCGCTCAGTACATCCAGCTTGGTCATCCCGCAGGAGGTGATACCGTTGAGCATCGCGGAGTACCGCATTGCCACGGCGTCAAACCAGCCGCAACGCCGCGGACGACCGGTGGTCGACCCGAATTCCTGTCCCGCGCTGCGCAGATGATCTCCGGTCGCGTCCTCGAGTTCCGTGGGAAAGGGACCAAGCCCGACACGCGTCGTGTACGCTTTCATCACCCCGACCACGGAGGAGATAGCGGTCGGCGGGATGCCGAGTCCGATCGTGGCGCCACCACTGACGGGACTCGACGAAGTGACGTACGGATACGTCCCGTGATCGAGATCCAGCAGCGCTCCCTGTGCACCTTCGCACAGCACCCTTTTCCCGTCCCGAATGGCATCGTTGAGGTAATGCGCCGTATCGGTGACGTATTCGTCGATCAGCGTGTCGAAGCGCATGTACTCTTCGAGGATTCGCTCCACGTCGAGTTCCTGTGCGTCATAGATTTTGCTGATGATCTGATTCTTGTCTTCGATGTTGCGACGGATGCGCGCTTCGAGGATGTCGTGGTCGAGCAGATCCACGATGCGGATGCCGATGCGGGCGGCCTTGTCGTAGTAGGCAGGACCGATACCGCGCCCCGTGGTCCCGATCGGACTCTGTCCTTTCTCGTACAGGGAATCCAGCAGCTTGTGATACGGCATGATGAGATGCGCATTGTGGCTGATCTTCAGGCGTCCGCGAAGCGAAACCCCCTGCGATTCC
Organism: Bacteroidota bacterium; assembly: GCA_016928515.1. GTDB lineage: Bacteria > Bacteroidota > Ignavibacteria > SZUA-365 > SZUA-365 > BM516. The sequence continues at coordinate 22,138 of JAFGKR010000340.1, forward strand.
AGAAAGCGGATCTCCTCCATGAGCGCAACCGGATCGATGACGACACCGTTTCCGATGACGGTGACGATATGCTCGTTGAAAATGCCGGATGGGATGAGATGCAGCACGTATTTCTGGTCACCGATCTCGATGGTGTGCCCGGCGTTCGCACCGCCCTGGTAGCGTGCCACGATGTCGACATCCCTGCTGAGGATATCGACCAGCTTTCCTTTCCCTTCGTCACCCCACTGGGCGCCGACGACCACGCGTACGGACATGAGGCACTCTCCGCGCTCTGTTGTTACACTTTGTGACAGGCCTCCCCCGCGTTCCCCGGGAGGCCGATGCGTTGATTGTTCCCGCCGTCAGGATGCAAAACTCGCGACAGCCTCATCCACCGTGGCATACGGCGTGAAAATTGTATGCAGCTTTGTTATTTCGATCAGCTTGCGCACGTTGTCCCCGAGACCGGCGAGCTTGAGTTCGCCGCCGTTGTTCTTCAGTGTCGTGTAACCGCCGATCAGCATTCCGAGTCCGGAACTGTTCATCAGCGTCACCTGTGACAACTCGAGCACAATCTGCTTCCTGCCGTCATCGAGCAGTCGGTGAAGCTCTTCGTTCAGGGCGTTCGCTTCCGGTCCGCCGAGGATGGACCCCTGCAGTTCCAGAATGACCACACCGTTCTTCTCCGAGGAGGGGATCTGCATGTGTACCTCTAGAAGGTGATTTTGGCGTTCCGGCTTTTTGTCCAGTCCAGTGTCAGAGCGCTGGCCACGAAAATACTCGAATACGTCCCGGTGAACACGCCGATGGTCATCGCGAAGGCAAAGCCGCGCGTCGGTTCACCACCGAAGAACAGCAGAGCGAGCATGGTGAAGAGCGTTGTGACACTCGTGAGGACCGTACGGCTCATCGTCGTATTGATGCTTTTGTTCAGCACGGGTTCGAAGGCACTTGATTTGAACAGCTTGAGATTCTCACGCACGCGGTCGAACACCACGACGGTGTCATTGATGGAGAAACCGACGAGGGTCAGAAACGCAGCGACCATGGCCTGATCGAACT
>JAFGKR010000341.1 GCA_016928515.1 Bacteroidota bacterium
AGATGATGCTCGCCGTACTGCTGGGCGCCGGGAAGAAGTTCGTCGAGCGAAATGAACACCATGATACCGGCCACGGAGGCGAAGACGATGCCGAACAGAATCTCGCTGAAAAACTGGAGCAGGATGAAATACCCGATGACGGCCCCGACCGGTTCGGCGAGACCGGAACTGAACGACAGAAGAAACGCCTTCCTGCGCTTCCCGGTCGCGTAGTATATGGGAATAGAAACCGCTATTCCCTCCGGGATATTATGCACCGCAATGGCAACGGCGATCGGGATGCCGAGCATCGGGTCCTGCACGGCGGAAAGAAAGGTCGCAAGTCCCTCGGGAAAATTGTGAATGCCGATGGCGATGGCGGAAAATAATCCCGTCCGCATGAGTCGATGCATGTCGGGATGCGTACCGTTGGGGGGGATGTCCTCGACCATACGCATTTCGTGGGGATTTTCGGCAGATGGGACGAGTTTATCGATGATGGCGATGAGTGCGATGCCGCCGAAAAAACCTCCAACGGTAACCCAGTTCCCATCGGTGGTCCCCAGGGCTGCGACGAGCGAATCCTTCGCCTTCACGAAAATCTCCACCATCGAGACGTAAATCATCACACCGGCCGAAAATCCCAGGGAGAGAGAGAGAAATTTTGTATTCGTGCGGTTTGCAAAAAAGGCCAGGGCGCTGCCGATGCCGGTGGAAAGTCCGGCAAACATCGTGAGGGCAAACGCGAACAGTACATTGGAGTGTTCCATGCGACTCTGTGTCAGTGTTTTGGCTGAGGTGATCCCGTGTGTGCGCTATGATGCCACTCCTCCCCCATTACGCAATGTTCGTCCTCATACTCCACCTCGATCGTCAGGTGTTCGATATTTCGGGCGAGAACAATGGTCTTGACGTGCTGCTTTACGGCGACGACGTCGTCCTTTTTTGCGTTGGAATGCACAACGACATGGGCGGAGAGGACGTGTCGCGACCCGTCCAGCGACCACACATGCATGTGATGCACCGACTGGACGCACGGAACCGCACGAATCTCCTCCTCCATGTTATTCAAATCGATTTCGTCGGGCACGGCCTGGAGGAAAAGTGCGATCGTCTTGTTGAAATTAACGAAAACGTTGTAATACAGTATATACGACGCGATGAGCAAGGAGAGAATGGGATCGAGGATCGGCAGGTGCCAGAACTGCATGGCTATGCTGGCGATGAGGACGGCAATCCAGCCGAGGACGTCCTCGATCAGATGCCAGGACACGACACGGGCATTCATGGACGTCCCACGACGCAGGCGCAGCACGGCGACACCGTTGATCACGACCCCCACGACGGCGAACCACATCATGCCTTCGGCGTTGGGATGTTCGGGATTCGCGAGCCGGGGTATGGCCTCGGTGATGATGAACACCGATCCCGCGATGAGGATGACCGCATTCAGCAACGCACCCAAAAGCGAAAACCGCCGGTAGCCGTAGGAGTAACGCACACTCCTGCCCCTGCGGGAATAGCGCTCGAGGAACCAGGTGAGACCAAGGATAAAGCTGTCGCCGAGATCGTGCAGGGCGTCGGAGAGGATGGCGAGGCTGTTGGTCCACAATCCGCCCGCGATCTCCGCCAGTGCGAAGAGCAGGTTCAGGAAAAACGCGAAGCGGATATGACCGCTGTCTCCGTCTGCCTCGTGATGATGCGGATGTGCCATGTCTTCCTATCGAAGGATGAGTTCTCTTCAGAGCAAAGGTAACGATTCCAAACATGTTCAGGAAAGAACGGGAGACCGGCGAACAGCGTACCGGGAACAACGGAAGCGCATGTGCCCGTCTTACAGTCCCACGACCATCGTCGCCCCGATGATCAGAACGACAATCGCAATGGCCTTGCGCGGGAGGTGCCGTTCACGAAACAGCCGGCCACCCAGTATTGCTGCAAGAAACACCGACAACCGCTTGACGGCGAGCACCAGCGCGACGGGTGCCATGCTCACTGCTTCAATCTGTGTGAACCGGTAACCGAGCGTGAAGAACGCAATCAGCAGCAGCCAGCCCCACTGACTGTGTGCAGCATGCAGCATCGGCTGGATCCGTCGCCGCGCGACCAGGGCGAACAGGAAAAACCAGAGCCCGTGGAACAGATTCTGAAACGCAAGCATGGACAGCGGTCGCAGCTGTAAATCGGTCAGGAGATAGCGGTCGAGTACGGAGGTGACGGTAAACAGCAGCAGTGCGGCGATGATAAAGTGATGCTTTCGCGACGTTGCGAACACGGTGAACGGATGCAGCAGGGAGACACCCGGTCGCATCTCCAGAACGTAGGTACCCACGAGGAGCAGGAGCAGACCACCCGTCTCAGAAAGAGAGAGTGCATCCCCGATGAGGAAAAATGCCACGACGGCCACCAGTCCCGGTGTCAGCACCATCATCGGCAGCGCGCCGCTGAGTTCGAGATTCTTGATGGCCTGCATCACACAGAGAAACGCAAGCGCACCGAGCAGCGTTTTTCCGAACAGTACGCTCAGAGCCACGGGATCGAGCGCCGCATAATCGATCATCGCAAACAGCGGCAGGGTGAACAGAAGTGTGACCTGCGCGAGCAGTACGGAGAAATCGAGGGCATCGAGACGGAACAGGACTTTCTTCTGCGTCACCGCAGCCGCAGCGGAAAGCAACGCGGATGTCAGGGCGAGGACAAACCAGAGCATATCTGTCTCTCACCACAATACACGGAGACGCACGAAGACATTGCGCCCCGGTTCGCTGATGATCAGGCCACGGAGTGTGGAAAGATGCCGTCGCCAGGAGCGATCGAAGAGATTGTCCACCCCTGCAACGAGGGAGATTCCCGCTCCGCCGACGCGGAGTTGATTGCTGCGCAGATGCACATTCACACGGAGGGATCCCGGTGTCCGTTGCTCCGCCTCGGCCACCCGATTCTGATCGGCGCTGTAATCGACGGAGAGATCCGCCGCGGCGAAAGACGCCAGCGGAAG
>JAFGKR010000342.1 GCA_016928515.1 Bacteroidota bacterium
CGTTGCTCGGCAGTGTGTTCGATTTCCTGCGAAAACGCATGTCCGGAGAAGATACTGCTACCTGATGTCGACGTATATGGCAGGGAGGAAGGAATCAGCGGAGAAATGATCCCACTGCTTCGAGGATGTTTGTCATCGCGTGGCCGTCACCAAACAGGGCTTCTGCTGATCGCGCAGGCGGTGGAGAGGTCACTGCCGCTCGGATGCGGGCCGGATCGGCTCCGGTGATGTGACACCAGCCTGCGCGACAGAGCGCGTACCACGCGGTGGTGTCGTCCAGGCAGATCGAGGGGATACCGCTGAAATAGGCCTCGCGCGTGAGGCCGCCGGAATCCGTGAGAACGACCTGCGCATCGCGCAGCAGAGCGAGCGTGGTATGATGAGGCAGGGGAGGAAGGACGTGCAGCGTACCTGACGGGAGTACGATGCCCGCATCGCGCATGCGCGTTTCCGTGCGCGGATGTAACGGGAGGAGGACAGGGATGTCGAGTGTGTTGAGTGTGTCGAGCAGCCGTCGCAGACGCTGCACGTTGTCGGTGTTCACGGCACGATGGATAGTGCTCAGCGCATACGCGCCCCGGGGAATGGGGATATCCTTCTGCAGGTTCACGCGTGCGGGGAGGTGATCCCGGGCGGCAAGGAACAGGTCCAGCATGATATCGCCGGATTGCCGGACGCTTCCCTGCACCTGCTCATCGGCGAGATTCGTCACCGCTTCCTTGGTGGCACAGAGCAGCAAAGAGGAAAGATGATCGACGGTGACGCGATTCGTTTCTTCGGGGGAGGCCGCTGGAGGAACACGCTTTCCGTTTCGGTCGCGACTCCGTTCGCCGGCCTCGACATGGAGAAGGGGAACGCCGTGCCGTGCAGCTGCCAGCCCCGCTGCCAGTGTGCTGTCCGTATCTCCGAAGCAGAGGACGGCGTTGGGCCGGTGCTCCACGATCAGCGGATCGAGCTGCGAGAGAAGAGTGGCAAGACGCGGCAGTCCGGTTTCCGTGCCGACGCGGAGCGTGTGAGCGGGCGCGGGGATGGCATATTCCTCCCGGAACACCAGCGACAGCGCTGCGTCGTAGTGCTGACCGGTGTCGACGAGCACCTCGCGCCACGGCAGCGGTCCGTGCGCCGTAAGCGCGGCGTACTTCAGGTATTGCGGACGGGTGCCGATGACGGTGAAGACGCTTCGCATGCGGAATCCGGTGAGAGAATCAGAGATGGAAACGGACGGAAAGCAATTCGTCGTTCACTGCGACGCGCTTGTTCGGTCGCAGACCGAGATCCCTGACGATGTTGATCATCTCTTCGAGGCTGCCGTCGAAATCGTACTTTTCGCGGAACGCCTCCTTCGGGTACAGCACCCAGATGACACCGTCGGGATCGATCGCGGGTCTGAGCCGGCGGGCTTTCTGCTTCCATTCCGCAGCGGATGTGGGGGCGACGAAAGCGATGTCGCAGACGCCCTGCTTGACAATTTTGTTGTCACCGCACAACGGCAGAACAAGATCCTGGATGAATACAGGTTCGCGATCTATGCGGATTTTCAGCCAGGGAATGATGCCCCATTTTTCTGCGAGGGATTTGTGTGTCTTGCTCATGGCGATGGTGTTCGGATGTGAAACGGAATTCAGTCGAGCGCTTTCCGCCCGATGTCGGTGCGGTAATAGGCTCCGTCGAAGCGGATGCGGCTGACGGCATTGTAGGCGAGACGAATACTGGCGGCAAAATCCCTGTCCTCCCCGAGAGCGGTAACACCGAGAACGCGACCACCTGCCGTGAACACACGACCGCTCTCGGCTCTTGTTTCTGCATGAAACACCAGCACACCCTCGCGCGCCTCGTCGATGCTGTCCAGGCCTGAGATGACCTTCCCTGTTTTGTATTCGTCGGGATAGCCGCTCGAGGCGAGTACCACACACACGGCGTTGGCGTCATGCAGCGGAAGGCGGCTGAGCTGCAGTGTGCCGTCGGCGATGTCCCGGAGCAGCACGGCAAGATCGTAGTCGATCAGGGGCAGAACGACCTGCGTCTCCGGATCGCCGAAGCGGCAGTTGAACTCCAGCACTTTCGGCCCGTCCTCGGTGAGCATCAGTCCGACGTACAGAACACCCGTATATGGAATGCCGTCGCTGCGCATGCCGTCGAGCACGGGCTTGATGATACGGATCTTGACCTCGGCCAGGGTTTCGGTGGGCATGTGCGGTGTCGGCGCGAAGGCACCCATGCCGCCGGTATTCTTGCCGAGATCGTTGTCGAGAATACGCTTGTGATCCTGTGCCGGTGCGAGTGTGACGAAACGCGTCCCGTCGGTCAGTGCGAACACCGACGCCTCGATCCCACGGAGGAATTCCTCCACGACGAGTGTGGCACCCGCCGTACCGAATGATTCCCCTCGCATCATGGCAAGGCCGCTGCGCACGGCATCCTTCTCGCTGTCGATGATGAGCACGCCCTTTCCGGCGGCGAGTCCGTCGGCCTTGAGCACGAGGGGATACGAGGCCTTGCGGAGAAATTCTGCGAGGCGCTCCTCGTCACCCGTGTGAAAAACCTCGTATGCCGCGGTGGGAATGCGGTGCCGCTTCATGAAATCCTTGGCGAACGCCTTGCTTGTTTCAAGCTGAGCCGCGGCACGCGTCGGACCGAAGATGCGCAGCCCTTCCGCACGGAAGGTGTCGACGATTCCCTCGGCCAGCGGTGCTTCGGGACCGACGATGGTCAGGTCGATCTCCTGCTTGCGCACGTAGCGCAGCAGGCCTTCGATGTCCGTCGGTTTGATCGGCACATTCGTGCCCAGTGCTGCGGTCCCGGCGTTTCCGGGTGCGATGTGGAGGGAGGTGATTTCCTTGCTGTGCTTCAGTTTCCAGCAGATGGCGTGCTCACGGCCGCCGTTGCCGATGACGAGAATGTTCATGAGGCATCAGACGATGTGGGAATGTCGTGATCATGCTCACGGGAACGTCCTGCGAGACGGGTGCGAATACGCGATCCGTGAGGATCCGCCTCGAGCAGGGAGGCGAGCAGCATCGCCAGCCGGCCACTGAGCGCCCGTCGCTCGAACTGTTCCACGAAGGCGTATGACGGAATCGGCAATCTATGATTTTTATACAGTTCATACAAGGAGATCATCTGCTCCGCAATCGCGTCCACGTCGTCCGGCGGGGCGAAAACGGCACACCCGCTCTTCTCGAGGACCTGCCGCGCGGCACCGTCGGGAACACAGGCAAGAATGGTTTTCCGGGCGCCGAGATATTCGTACAGTTTCCCGGTGGACATCATGTCTTCGCCTCGTCCTCGGCCGATGGTCAGCCAGAGCACATCGGCATCGAGCAGGTGCTGCACGGTGTCGCGATGTGGACGGTACCCGTGCATGCATACGACGTCCTGCAAGCCGAGCTCCTCGACGGTGCGGAGGTCAATCTCGCGCGTGTTCCCCACGAAGTGTGCATCGATACGTCCACGCAGCGCGGGATGACGGTCGAGCACGTTCTTCAACGCGCGGAGGAAGGGCACCGGGGAGCGATTGAAATAGAACGTCCCAGCGTAAAGGAAGCGCATCGGTTCGCCTGCGGAACGACGGCGCTGCAGTCCCTCAAAATCCGCCTGGTCGAATCCCTGTGAGACGATCTCGACGTCGCTGTGCCGGAGAAAGGGGGCTCCTTTCAGAATACGCTCCTTGATCGGACGATTGATGCTGATGATGCGGTCCGCTGCGCGAAGAACGCGGTGCTCGAGGTGACGGTGGAAAGCCGTATGCAACGGTGTCAGGTAGCTGTGCAGAGGATTCTCCAGCCACGCGTCGCGGTAGTCCAGCACCAGCGGCAGGCCGGTGCGACGGCGGAGTTCAGCACCGATGAGGAAATCGGTGTACGGCGGAGCGGTGGCGAAGATGACATCCACTGGGTGGTCGGCGAGATACCGCATCGCGGCGTCGACCGCGTGTTTCTTCCATCCGATTTTGTTGTCGGGAATGAACACCGCCTGGCTCAGTTTCCCGAGTATGCTGAGCGATGTCGCCGACGGCATGCGCACGACGTTTTTCCGTCGGAAGAAATGCAGCGGATCCATCGAAGGGGTTCGGATGATTTCCACGGGCAGACCGTCCAGTTCCTGCAGCAGACTTTCATCCTTGGCAAAGTAGCCGCGGTCTTCCACCGTCAGGACCACGGGGTGCCAGCCGAACTGTGGCAGGTAGCGCACGAATTTCAGCGTACGTTGCACGCCGCTGAGTCCCAGCGGCGGGAAGTAGTAGGCGATGACCAGCACCCGGTGGATGTTTCGTGTATCGGGCATGCTCACAGCTCCATCAGCTCGCGCGGCAGGCGCGAGAGTGTAACCGCGCCGTCGGAAGTGACCAGCACGTCGTCTTCGATGCGCACTCCGCCGGTACCGGGCACATACACACCGGGCTCGATGGTGACCACGGCACCCTCCTCCAGCGGTTGCGTGTTCCGCCAGGAGAGCGAGGGACGCTCGTGTACTTCGAGGCCGAGGCCGTGTCCGAGACCGTGCTCGAAATACGGCCCGAAGCCCTGCTGCTCGATATGGCGGCGCACCAGGCGATCGAGGTCGGCGGCGGGCAGGCCTGCACGTATCGCATCCCTGCCGAGTGCTTGCGCCTCCAGCACGGCGATATAGATCTCACGCAGACGGCGGGAGGCCTTGCCCAAAAACACGGTTCGCGTCAGGTCGCTGGCGTATCCGTTCACCCGGCATCCAAAATCCATCAGTACCGGTTGGCCGTTGCGCAGGCGCGCAGCGGACGGCTGTCCGTGAATCAGTGAGGTCCGCGTACCGAACAGCACGATGGGCGGAAAAGCGTCCCCTTCCGCGCCATGCAGGCGCTGGCGATACGTGATTTCCGCGGCGATTTCGAACTCGCGGACGCCGGGTTGCAGCAGCGGAAGGATCTCGTGCCAGACACGTTCGCTGATGCGCACGGCACGCCTGACGGCGGCGATTTCATCGGGAAATTTCCGCGCGCGGAGATCCTCGACGGCATCGATCATGGGGACGAGACGCACGGGACGAAGGGATGTGCGCAGGTTGTCGAATGTCACGTAGTCCAGATGTGCCGCCTCGACGCCAAGCCGGTCGACCGTTCGCAACAGTCCGTGGCCGAGTGCCGTGGTCATCGTCGTACCGGAGACGATGTGGATGCGTGCGTGGCGGACTTCTCTCGCGGCCTGCTCGCGATAGCGCGGATCGGTCAGCAGCACGGCGGAGCGTTTGCGCAGCAGCAGCCAGCCGCTGGAACCGGTGAAGCCGCTCAGGTAGCGTACATGGGGAAGATGCGTCACCAGGAGAGCGTCGCAGACATCATCATGCAGCATGCGTTGCATCATGCGCATGCAGCCCCTCTCTCGCAGAGCTGCGTCACCGTCATAGGTCAGCCGCTGTGGGACTTCAGAGCGCACGGTGTGTGGATAACTTTGGAAAAACTGTGGATAACTGTGTGGAATAGCGCAAAACGGGCCGAAACGGGATGTTTCGGGCGATTCTTATCCCGACCGGAAAAGCGGAAATACTCCGATGCTGTGGATAACCCTGCGTCAGGCGCTTCCCGCCTGATAATTGGGCGCTTCTTTCGTGATGAACACATCATGCGGGTGGCTCTCTTTGAGCCCCGCGGATGTGACCTGAATGAATTCTGTTTTTGTCCGCAGATCCTCGAGCGTGGGAACGCCGCAGTATCCCATGGCCGCACGCAATCCGCCGAGCAGCTGATAGACCATTTCCTCGAGCTTCCCGCGATAGGGGACCATCCCCTCGATACCCTCGGGCACGAGTTTCTTGATATCCTCTTCGACATCCTGGAAATAGCGGTCCTTGCTGCCTTCCTTCATTGCGCTGATCGATCCCATCCCGCGGTACACCTTGTACCGGCGGCCTTCGTAGAGGATTTTTTCGCCCGGGCTTTCCTCCAGTCCCGCGAACATGCTGCCGATCATCACTGACGCCGCCCCTGCGGCGAGGGCTTTCGGAACGTCCCCGGTCTGCTTGATGCCGCCGTCGGCGACGACGGGAACACCGTGCGCAGCGGCCGCTTCTGCGCAGTCGATGATGGCGGTGATCTGCGGCACACCCACCCCGGTGACGACACGCGTCGTGCAGATGCTGCCCGGACCGATGCCGACCTTGACAGCGTCCGCGCCGGCCTTGATCAGGTCTTCCGTGGCGCGGGCGGTTGCGACATTCCCGGCGATGATTTCGAGCGAGGGAAACTGTTTTTTCACCTTTCGTACCATTTCGAGAACGCCCGTCGAATGGCCGTGTGCGGTGTCGATCACCACGACGTCCACGGCCGAGTCCACCAGCGCCTTGACGCGGTCCATCGTATCCGCGGCGATGCCCACCGCGGCCCCGACGCGCAGGCGGCCGAGGTCGTCCTTGCAGGCGTTCGGGTGATGCTTCTTTTTCATGATGTCCTTGAACGTCAGCAGGCCACGCAATCTTCCTTTCTTGTCCACCACCGGCAGCTTCTCGATGCGGTGTTCCTGCAGGATGGATTCCGCTTCCTCGAGCGTGGTCCCCAGTGGTGCTGTCACCAGGTTGTCGCGCGTCATGATGTCGTAGACGAGCATGGACTTGTTTGGCTCGAAGCGCAGGTCGCGGTTGGTGAGGATACCGATGAGCTTGTTGTCGTCGTCGATGATGGGGATGCCCGAAATGCTGTAGCGATCCATCAGTTCATGTGCATCGGCGACCGTTTTATCTGGCCGCAGCGTAATGGGATTGACGATCATTCCGCTCTCCGAACGCTTCACCTTGTCGACTTCCTCGGCCTGCTTCTGAATCGACATGTTTTTGTGGATGATGCCGATACCGCCTTCACGCGCAAGAGCGATCGCCATTTCCGACTCCGTCACCGTATCCATGGCCGCGCTGAGCAGCGGGACGTTGAGCGTGATTTTTCGGGTGAGGCGGGAGCGGACATCCGCGGCGCGGGGGAGGACAGAGGAGCGGCGCGGGACGAGAAGGACGTCGTCGAAGGTGAGACCGATGCGGATGCGCTTCTGTGGCATGGCTGTTTCCCGGGATGGTGGGCTAACTGTACGCGGCGATACCGGTGATCGCCTGTCCGATGATCAGGGTATGGATGTCATGCGTTCCTTCGTAGGTGCGCACGGTTTCGAGATTGTTCATATGTCGCATGACGGGGTATTCATCGAGAATGCCGTTGGCGCCGAGGATGTCGCGCGCCATGCGCGCGATGCGCAGGGCGATGTCGACATTGTTGCGCTTGGCCATGGA
>JAFGKR010000343.1 GCA_016928515.1 Bacteroidota bacterium
AATCCCGACTCCGCCGTCGTGGAGATCATGTCCATTCCCCGCGACACCTACGTCGATCTCGGGTATCCCGACACCACGACATTCAACATCATCGCCAACGCCAAGACCAGCGACAACCACCTGCTCATGCGCAAGGTCGCCGAGGTGGCCAAACAGGGACCTGTGCAGTATTACGTCGAGGTCGGCTTCAGCCAGGCCATGGGTATCATGGAGATTCTCGGCTATCGTGATCCGGTAAAAACCCTGCAGTTTCTCCGGACACGACGCACGCTGCCCGGCGGCGACATCCAGCGGGCACACAACCAGGCGCTGTTCATGCGACAGAATCTCATCGACAAATTTCCGCTGCTGACCGGCGCCACGGGAGACCTGATCATCACGGCCGGGCTGAACTTCGTCACGACCAACCTGAGCAGGGACTTCTGTCTGGGACTTGTCTACAGCCTGAAGCAGCGGGGCTTTCCCGATCACCGGACGGACGCGGTGCGCCTCCGCATGCCGCCGGGGTACCACATCCGACTGAAGGAGATGGTGGCGGATTCGGCGACGATTCACAACACCCTCGCACGGGTCGGACATCGCGTCGGAGAAGGCAACGGAAGGCCGGATGTGGCATCCTATCTTCGCCGTGTGTACACGCGCGCCATGAAGGATTCGGCGCGTCCGGGACAGATCGTCTACCGGCTGCGCAGGCTGAACGAACAGCACGCATGGCTGCAAATTCAGGATGAACGGGTTCGCGCAGGCATCCGCGATACGCTCACCGGACTCCTCGAGTATGCGTATCAATCGCTTGGACAGGAAAAAAATGCAGAGGCCGTCCGCAATGCACGCGAGGCGGAAGAATTGCTGATGCGCCAGCAAATCCTCCAGCGCGAACCCTGAACACCGTCAGGAGCAGGATGGAACCCTGCTTCCCGTGCCTCCGTTATGGATTGTATATTTCCTCCCCGGGAAATATGTTGAACTGATTCACAATCTATCTGTCATTATCATCAATACCGGGAATTCACTATGGCTATCAGAGTAGGCATCAATGGCTTTGGACGCATCGGACGCCTCGTGTTTCGAAGGGCGATGGAGATCGGTGGTTTCGATTTCGTCTCGATCAACGATCTGACCGACGCTCCCACCCTGGCGCATCTCCTGAAGTACGACTCCGTCCACGGGAAATTCAACGGTACGGTCGAAGTCGACGGCAACGATCTGCTCATCAATGGCGACCGCCTGCGCATTACCGCAGAGCGCGATCCGGCGAACCTGGACTGGACGGATGTCGACGTCGTCATTGAGTCCACCGGTATTTTCCGCACGCGCGAACAGGTCAGCAATCACCTGAAAAACGGTGCGAAAAAAGTCGTTCTCACCGTACCCGCCAAGGATGAGATCGACGCCACCATCGTGCTCGGTGTCAACGACGACATCCTGACGGGTGACGAGAAAATACTCTCCAACGCATCGTGCACAACCAACTGCCTCGCCCCCATGGTGAAGGTTCTCCACGACGCCTTTGGTCTCGAGAAGGGCTTCATGACCACCGTGCACAGTTATACGAACGATCAGCGCCTGCTTGACCTGCCGCACAAGGATCTGCGCCGCGCCCGTGCGGCCGCGACGAACATCATTCCCACCACGACCGGCGCCGCACGCACCGTCGGAAAGGTCATTCCCGAGCTCAAAGGGCGCCTCGATGGATTTGCGCTCCGCGTACCGACGCCCGACGGCTCCATCACCGACTTTGTCGCAGTTCTGCAGAAAGAGGTCACGGTGGAGGATGTGAATACGGCCATGAGGCAGGCGGCAGAAGGCCCGATGAAGGGCATTCTCGAGTACTGCGAAGACCCGATTGTCTCCAGCGACATCGTTGGCAACACGCATTCGTGCATTCTCGACGTCGACTCAACCATGGCCAACGGAAACATGGTGAAAGTCGTCGGATGGTACGACAACGAGTACGGCTATTCCTGCCGCGTCGTGGATCTCGTCCGCAAAATCGCGGGCTGAGGACGACTGCCGAGAAACATCGAGTGAGGCTGAGGAATCGGCCTCACTTTTTGTTTCCGCTCCGATTTCGTAGGTTTTTCAGTTGATTGTACAGGAGCACATCAATGAACAAACGCACCATTCAGGATGCCGATCTGCAGGGGAAGCGCGCATTGACGCGTGTCGATTTCAACGTCCCGCTCAACGACCGGCAGGAAGTGACCGATGACACGCGCATCGTGTCGTCCCTCCCGACCATCCGCACCCTCCTTGAAAAGGGCGCATCCGTCATTCTCATGAGCCATCTCGGCAGGCCGAAGGGCAAAGCCCGGCCCGAGATGAGTCTGAAACCCGTCGCCGAGAAACTCACCTCGCTGCTCGGACGCGAGGTGACGTTTGCACCTGACTGCGTGGGCGATGAAGTGCAGGCACTCGCCACACGCATGCAGCCGGGCGATGTCATGCTGCTGGAGAACCTGCGCTTTCACGCGGAGGAGGAAGCGAACGACGAGCATTTCGCGAAACAGCTCGCCACGCTCGGCGATGTCTATGTCAATGACGCCTTCGGCACGGCGCATCGCGCACATGCCTCCACCGAAGGTGTGACCCGCTATCTCTCCCCCTGTCTTGCCGGGCTGCTGATGGAGAAGGAGATAGACTACCTGGGCCGTGCAGTCGGCGACCCCGAGCATCCCTACGTCGCCATCCTCGGTGGTGCGAAAATCTCCGGGAAAATCGACGTCATCTCGAATCTGCTCGACCGAGTGGACACGCTGCTCATCGGCGGTGGGATGATGTTCACCTTCCTGAAAGCACAGGGCATGGAAATCGGGAAATCACTCCTGGAGGAAGACAAGGTCGACATGGCACGGCAACTCCTGCGAAGCGCGGAAGCACGGAACAAGCAATTGCTGCTCCCGGTGGATACCGTCGTCGGTCGGAGTTTCGAGAACGACACCGCATTTCACATCGTGAGCGTGAACGAGATTCCTGCGGACATGATGGGACTGGATATCGGTCCCGAGACAATCGCGCGTTTCCGCACACACATCACAGGCGCAAAAACCGTCGTCTGGAACGGTCCAATGGGTGTATTCGAAATGCCGAATTTCGCGAAAGGCACCATCGCTGTCGCTGAAGCGATGGCGGAGGCCACCGCCCACGGATGCATCACCGTGGTCGGCGGCGGGGATTCCGCGGCGGCAATCAATCAGATCGGACTCGATGATAAAGTCACGCATGTGTCCACGGGTGGCGGTGCATCACTCGAACTGCTGGAGGGCAAGACCCTACCCGGACTGGCAGCCCTGACCGACAAGGCGTGAGAGGAACCATCCCCAGGGGTCCTCTGTTTTGCATAGGATAACCGAGAGGAACATGTCAGCATATCGATCTTTCAACAACAGCGACTACCGGCCCCGATTCGGAGGATTCAGCTTTTTCCCTCCCGTGATCAAGAACGTGATTCTGATCAATGTTGCGGTATTCGTCCTGCAGCTGGTTTTTGAGAGCGGGCTTACGTTCGGCGGCCGTCCGATCTACTACTGGTTCGCGGAGACCTTTTTCCTCTACCCGCTCGGTGACGGTTTCCTGCCCTGGCAGCTCGTCACCTACATGTTCCTGCACGGCAACTTCACGCATATTCTCTTCAACATGCTGATGCTGTGGATGTTCGGCATGGAGCTGGAAAACACCTGGGGATCGAAGAAATTCCTCATCTTCTACTTCGCCTCCGGTATTGTGGCAGGTTTGGCGAATCTTTTCATCGCCCCGATGTTCTCGACACCCGGTGCCACCATCGGAGCCTCCGGCGGTGTGTACGGCGTACTGACGGCATTCGCACTGATGTTTCCGAACCGTTACATCTACCTCTGGTTCTTCGTCCCCATCCGTGCGAAGTATCTCATTACCTTTTTGTTCTTCATCGAGGTTTACAACGGCATCGCGGGCACGATGGACGGCATCGCGCACATCGCGCATCTCGGCGGCGCCGTCGTTGGCGCGATCTGGGTCCTGCTCGACCGCAACGGATCTATCGACCGTATGCTTTCTTCCGTAGGCAGACGGCGTGCGGTCGACAGTGCTCCCGGCTGGGACAACTCTCCGCGCGAAGCAAAATTCTTCGACTTCACTCCCGGCAGGGAGGAGGCGAAGAAATCCGATCCCGAATTTGACAAGTCCCAGAAAATGATCGATGACATCCTTGACAAGATCAGTGTTTCGGGGTATTCCAGCCTGACCGAAGAGGAGAAACGCATCCTGCTGGATGCGAGCAAGCGCATCCATCCCGACAAGGACCATCACTGAGCACCGACAGGCGACGAAACAATCCATGATAGAAATTCCCGTCATCCAGGATCCGAATGCCCCCGTATGGCAGCCTCCACAGGTGAAAGCCATCCGACGGAAAACCCGCAAGGTCCGGGTCGGCGACGTGCCCATCGGGGGCGACGCGCCGGTTTCCGTGCAGACCATGACCAAGACCAAGACCACGGACGTCGCGGGGACGCTCGACCAGATCCGCAGGGCCGCAGACGAGGGGTGCGACATTGTACGCGTCACGGTCAACGATAGAAAAGCGGCTGCTGCGATGGCCGACATCGTCAAGGGTTCGCCGCTTCCCATCGTGGCGGATATCCACTTCAACCATATCTTCGCGCTCGAGGCAATCAAGGCCGGCGTTGCGAAAGTGCGCATCAATCCCGGGAACATCGGTTCCATCGACCGAATCCACCAGGTGCTGGGCGCCGCGAAGGAACGCGGCATCCCCATCCGCATCGGCGTGAATTCCGGATCGCTCGAAGAGGATATCCTCGAGAAGCACGGCTATCCCACTGCGGAAGCCCTCTACGAAAGCGCCATGCGCCATGCGAACATCTGTGAGGAATTCGGCTTCCGCGACGTTATCATCTCCGTCAAATCCACCGACGTGCGTCTCATGATCGAGGCCTACCGGCTGATCGCCGAGCGCACGGACTACCCCCTGCATCTGGGCGTCACAGAGGCGGGTACGACGAAGATCGGCACGATCAAATCCGCCGTGGGCATCGGTACGCTGCTCGCCGAGGGCATCGGCGACACGATCCGGGTCTCGCTCACCGACGAGCCGTTCAAGGAGGTTGAAGTGGGGAAGGAAATCCTGCGCTCACTCGGCCTCGCAAGCCGCAGCGTGGAGATTATCGCCTGTCCGACCTGCGGACGCCTGGAAGTGGATCTCTTCAAAATCACGAACGAGCTGGAGGAGCGTCTCGCAGGGATCAGGAAACCCGTCAAGATCGCGCTGCTCGGCTGCGTGGTCAACGGTCCGGGCGAAGCCAGTGAGGCGGATATCGGCATCGCCGCCGGGAAGGGTGTCGGCATTCTCTACCGCAAGGGAGAGGTGGTCCGCCGACTGAAGGAAGAAGAGATTATCGATGCGCTCTATGAAGAAGTCATGAACTTCGTTCCGGACGAATCGAAGGAATAACATCCCCCCGTCACCCTGATTCGCCGCAGACGGTCGAGGGCTGACGGAAAACCGAAACACGTCACGCATCAAGGGAGAATTCATGCGTGCAATCATCCAGGCGATTCTGGACATCCTGTACCCGCCGCTCTGCCTCGGCTGTGAGCGGCGCATCCATGTGCGCGATGTTCTGTGCGCACACTGCCTGCTCGAACTGCATCCGTACCCGCAGAGCAGTGCGCAGTCGTTGCAGCACCTGGCATCTCTCCATCATGTCTGCGACGCGCTCATGATGAGTGTCGGGTACGAGTATGAAGACGATGGTGTGCTGGAACACTGTATCCGTGCAATGAAATACCGTCAGCTCCATGCGGTGGGCGAATGGCTGGGACGACTGCTCGGGGAGCGTCTCCTCCAGACACCGATCCTCGAGGGAAATCCCGTTCTCGTGCCGGTACCGCTGCATCGCGTCAAGCGGATGGAGCGGGGCTACAATCAGGCGGCGTATCTTGCGAGGGGAGTGGCGAGTGAATGCGGACTGGAACTGCAGGAGCATCTCCTGCGCCGCGTACGCTATACCACATCACTCTCGGCATCGAAAATGAAGCAGGATGAGCGCAAGGAACATATTCGCGCGGCCTTCGCGGTTGATCCGGTGAGGATACGCATCGTGGCCGGGAGACCAATCCTTCTGGTGGACGACCTGATTACGACGGGTGCCACGATGGGAGAGTGCGTCCGGGTGCTGAACGATGCCGGCTTCCCTGAGGTCCGCCTCCTTGCCCTTGCGCGTCCGCCGCGGCACTGACATGTATCTTCATGAAGAGCGATCAGCGTCTTCCGGGCACATCTGCATCAAAGCGCAGGAAAAGCCCGCCATGCGTGGCCACCCAGCGTCTTGTACGTATCGTCACTCTGAGCCTGGGACGTGTTGTCAGCCTGAGATCCGAAGGAGCGCTGCGCGTTCACAACACACGCCCAGGACATCAAGCCGGAGAAATCGACCGCAAAGCTGATAGGAGCCCTGAGCCACCGGTTCGGTGTTCCAACCGACAGAACATTCTTGGCCGGATTCGCACAGATGTCATTGGTCGTTTCGAGCGCACGCTCAGTCATCCCACCATTTCCATGGCGCCTCCCCCATGGTCCACAGACGGTTGAGGTATTCGACGTGCTTGGGTGTATCCATGCAGTGCCAGAATCCATGATGTTCGAACACACCGGCACGTCCGTCACGGGCCAGTCCGGGAAGGACATCGAGCTCGAGCACGGCCGAATCATCGGGAATTTCATCGAGCACAGAGGAACGGAAGACGAAAAAACCACCGTTGACCTTGCAATGGGTATGGGGTTTTTCGTCGAAGCGCAGCAACATGCGTTCGGCCGACTCGATGACTCCGAACGTGGTCGGGAGGGAAATGGAGAGCAATGTCACGTCCTTCTCATCCGCGAGATGCTGCTCGAGGACGCTTCCGATATCGGCATCCGTCAGTCCGTCGACATATGTCGCGAGCACATGATCGCTTCCCACATGTGCGCGACAGCGTTTGAGCCGTCCGCCGGTCTGCGTCCGTTCTCCGGCATGGACGAAAGTGACGGTCCATTCCTGTTC
The DNA here is from genome assembly GCA_016928515.1 of Bacteroidota bacterium. Classification (GTDB taxonomy): domain Bacteria; phylum Bacteroidota; class Ignavibacteria; order SZUA-365; family SZUA-365; genus BM516. Next base: position 7,041 of record JAFGKR010000343.1, read on the forward strand.
ATCCTCCGGCAGCGCAGCATGAAAATGATGGCTGCCGTCGCCAAGACGCAGCGTGAAATCCGCAGTCATGCTGAGATAGCGTTCGAACCAGGCGATGATCTGTTCCCCGCCGTAGCCCAGCGGAAGGATGAAATCACGGAAACCGCTGCGCGAATAGATTTTCATGACATGCCACAGCACAGGGCGATGACCGATGGTCACGAGAGCTTTCGGCATGCCGTCGGTAATTTCCTGCATGCGCAACCCGATACCGCCGCAGAGTATGATCACAGGATAGGGACGCAGAGTTTCGCTGGCCTGCATGACTGTGACCGTCAATGGTAGACGAACACCGGGATGGTGCCGTCCTTGATGATGCTGCGGGCGGTGCTGCCGAAGAGAAACTCCGTAATGCCGCGTCGCATGGGCTGCCCGAGAATGACAAGGGCGGGATGCAATTCCTTGATCACTTGTTTGATCGCATCGGCCGGCTTGCCGGTGCGCAGCATCATACGCGCGTCGATACCATGGGCTCTCAGGAAACGGGAGGCTTTCTCCAGATGGTATTTGTTCTTGTCATACTCCGACGCCACACAGAGCAGGGTGACGGGATAAATCTCCGGAATATCGGGGGTTACATGTGCGTAGGCCTGGAGGGCACGCGCGGCGCCCCTCGAGCCGTCATAGGCGATGACCACATTCTGCGGCAGTTCGAGATTCTCGGGGACCGCCAGGATGGGACAAACCGGTTCCTTGAGCAAATGCTCCAGCGTATCTCCGGGGCCCTCTCGCGTCGGATAATGGAAAAAGGTTCGCAGACCAGTAATGATAAGGTCCGCGGTTTTCCCTTCGTCCAGCAAGCCCTCGTAGGGCGCTCCGGTGAAAATGATGTCCTCGTGCGCGACATTTTCCAGATCGCACGTCATGCGGAACTGTGCGATCAGTTCCTCTGCATGCTGCTTGGCGTCGTTGAGCATGGACGAAACCGTGTGCTCGGACATCTGAATGGCCCCGGGTTGTGCGCCTGCGGCGAGCTGTTCAATGCTCGGCCGGTCAATGACCGCCACTCCGACCAGGGTGCTCTCATACACCTTGGCACGGCGGATGGCCATCTGCAACGCGGATGATGCAAAAGGGGAACCGTCCAGTCCGACGACAATGCGTTTACTCATATCGATCTCCTCGATGCGGTGCGGGGAAAATCATCTCTCTATCTCCATTCGCTCATCGCGCACAGGGAACGTGCAGTGTTGGTGACCGTTGTCGCAGTCCATGAAAAGAAGATGACCATGGCTGCAGCCAGTACCCATATAAGAAACGATGAGTGTATCATGGAGGTATCGGATAAAAAGAATATAAAACAAAAAGGGAAAGAATACACGGTTTCCTGCTCGGAAGACGGGATTCAAAAAGATTTTTTTCTGCGTTGCCGGATTGCTGTTGTTTTTGTTACATTGCCTGTCCATGGGTCGGAATCCTCTCCCCGGCGCGAAACATCGAGCGGGTTCCGTTCGCTCTTCACCATCGTATAACTCCGGAGTTGTTCTATGGCGGTATATCATTCCGAGAAAGACTTCCTCCGTTCCCTGAAACGCTTCAATGCGCTCTCCTCCCAGCAATACGAATGGCATACCGGGATCTCCGAGAAGCAGCATGAGTGTGCTTTCGGACACAGCATTCCGCCGGAATCACTGTACTTCAAGAAGCCGCTGGACATGGAAGGCGAACGCAAGGTGCGTGTATGCAAGGATTGCATGGAGAAGCTGGTGTTCATCACGATCGACAGCGACAGGCACACCAAGCAGGTATCGGAACAACTCTACCGCGAACGTCACCCGGCACAGAAAAAAATCCTGAAAACCATGGTGCGCTGAGCGGTGAATCTGTGAGGGCGTCCGACGGACGCCCTTTCTTTTCCTGATCGTTCCGCACGGGCGGGAGGAAATATTTGATCGGATCGCCGTATCACGAATTCGCTCTCCGGGGATCCCCGTGACTCTTCTTCAGTTCTCTCCGGCCGACTGGCTGATCGTTGCTGCATATCTGCTTTTCCTGCTCTTCCTCGGTTTCCGCGGTTCCGCACTCAGCCGCGGAACGCAGGAGGAGTATATCCTCGGCGGACGCATGCTCACGCTGCCGGGTTTCGTCGCGGCGCTTGTATCCACCTGGTACGGGGGCATTCTCGGTGTCGGCGAGTTCAGCTATCTCTACGGAATTGCAAACTGGTTCGTCTTCGGTCTCCCGTATTACATCTTCGCCATGGTCTTCGCCGTGTTTTTCGCCCGGAAAGTGCGCGACACCGGGCTGTATTCCATCCCTGACCAGCTCTACGCCCGGTATGACCGAAAGACGGGGCTTCTCGGTTCCGTCCTCGTCTTCTTCAACAGCTCTCCCGCTCCGTACATCCTCATGCTCGCCGTGCTGCTGCAGGTGGTCACCGGCTGGCCGCTTTTTCCTTCGCTGCTGATCGGCACCGCGGTGTCGGTGATCTATGTCTACGCCGGCGGCTTCCGCTCCGTGGTGCGCACGGATCTCCTCCAGTTTCTGCTTATGTTCGGCGGGTTTTTCGTCTTGCTGTCTTTCCTCATTTTGGATTACGGTCTCCTGCCTTTCCTCACCGATCACCTGCCGGACGATCATCTAACGGTCACCGGCGGCAATTCCTGGCAGTACATCCTCGTCTGGTTTTTTATCGCACTGTGGACGCTGGTCGCTCCACAATTTCACCAGTTCACGCTCAGCGCGAAATCCCCTCGCATCGCACAGCGGGGTATCGTCGTCTCCGTCGCCTGCTGGTTTGTTTTCGACAGCATCACCACGCTGTCGGGTCTCTACGCTCGTGCCCTTCTGCCTGCGCTCGGCCAGCCATCCATGGCCTATCCGCTGCTCGCCGAGCAAACCCTCCCCGCGATCGCCAAGGGCATTTTCTATGTCGGCATGCTCGCCACGGTGATGTCCACCACTGACGGATTAACCTTCATTGCGGGGCTGACCGCCGGACGCGACATCCTCGCCACCCTCACCGGGAGGCGTGACGACCGCTCCGTGACACGGTACACGCAATACGGTGTCCTTTTCACCGCTGTCATCTCCATTGCGGGTGTGCTTCTCTTCCCGTCGGTCATCTCCCTCTGGTATGTGATCGGTACACTGTTTATCCCCGCGCTGCTGCTGCCTCTTGCGGCGAGCTATTACCCTCAACTGACCGTCTCCGCATCACGGACCTTCTGGGCGATGCTCACCGGTTTTCTCGTGTCCCTTCTCGCCCTGCTTGCAGGCCGGCTGGCCTCGGTGGACGGTGAGCCCCGGTATCCGTTCGGAATCGAGCCGATGTATGACGGTCTGGCGGCGACGCTCGGTATCTATCTTCCGGGATGGCTGCGGCGGAAAAAAAAGAACGCACCCGGGGGAATGCGTTCCGATGGTCGTGCGTAGTCCACTGCCGCTGCGGCGGGATGGCGGGGAAGCCGGATTCAGCCGTACTCCTCCACAAATTCCGTACGCATCTGCAGGGATTCCCAGAGCTGATCGACGGCGGCGATGATGCGCGCGTGATCTTTGGGATCGATGGTGTTGAGCACCTGTTCGTATACATGGGTGCAGTCGTTGGTGACCTTGCGGGTGATAATCTCCCCCTGCTTTGTCAACCGAACATTGATGATACGTCTGTCATGCGGATCGATATGCCTGGTCACATAGCGCTTCTTGACCAAACCGTCAATAATGCGCGTCAGGCGGCTGCTCGTCAGGCTCATGCGATGGGCGATGTCCTTGACCGAAAGCTCCGTGTCCTTCCGGAAGGCCCGGAGGCATTTGAATTCAGACAGGGACAGACGCGCGCGTTCGGCGATCCGCTCCTGCTTTCGCTGACAACAACCGACAAGACCCAGGGTCAGATCCGCAAGTGTTTCTGCTTGTTTGTGGTACGTTGTGGATTCCATTACATCGTTCACACATCAATAGTTTGCCAGTATCAACTTATCCGTTCGGCAAATAAATGTCAAGAGCATTTTAAGGTATGATTGTAAAAAATACACTCTGCATCGTGCGGTTTGATTCAGATGTGCCTGTATCGTATCATTCGGACATCTATCAGGAATCCAGGATCCAATACGCGAGGCAACGCATGGAACAGTTCCGTCACAGCATGCTCGAACTCATCATCCAGACATCCACCAATCTGCCGGCAGATGTGCGCCGCGCAATGGAGGCTATTCTCGACAAAGAAGCTCCCGGCTCCCAGGCGGCCATGGCTCTGTCCACCATCGCCCGGAACATTGACATGGCTTGCGAAAACGAGGGTGCCATCTGCCAGGACACCGGCATGCCGACGTTCAAGATCAGGACCCCCGTCGGCGTCAACCAGCTCGCAATGAAAAACGACGTTCTCTGGGCCATCGAGGAAGCCACCCACCGCGGCAAGCTGCGTCCGAACACTGTCGATTCAGTGACCGGAAAGAACAGCGGCAACAACATCGGCACGGGCGCGCCCGTGTTTTACTGGGAACAGTGGGAGGAAGACGACATCGAGGTCAAACTGATTCTCAAAGGCGGCGGGTGTGAGAACAAGAACATCCAGTACTCCCTTCCGGCGACGCTGGAACATCTCGGGAAGGCCGGACGTAACCTTGACGGCGTGCGCAAGTGTATCCTGCATGCCGTTTGGCAGGCGCAGGGAGAGGGCTGTTCCGTCGGAGCCATCGGCGTCGCCATTGGTGCCGATCGCGCCATGGGCTACAGCCATGCCAAGGATCAACTCTTCCGTGAGCTCGACGATACCAATCCCGATCCCGTGCTCGCCCGCCTCGAGGAAGAAATCATGGAAAAAGCCAACACCCTGAACATCGGTCCGATGGGCTTTGGTGGCAACAGCACCCTCATCGGCTGCAAAATCGGCAGTTATCACCGGTTGCCCGCGAGCTTCTTCGTCTCCGTGGCCTATGACTGCTGGGCCTTTCGTCGCCTCGGTGTGCGCATCGATCCGCACAACGGATCCATCACCCGATGGATGTACCGTGACGCCGATCCGAAAACCATGGCGAAACAACAGGGCATCCCGCTCACGGGAAAGGAGATCGTCCTCCATCCACCGATCTCAGAGGAACAGATCCGTTCACTGAACGTCGGAGATATCGTCCTCATCACCGGAAAGATGTTCACCGGCCGCGACGCGTTGCACACGTACCTCATGGACCATGACGCACCGGTGGATATGAACGGCGGTGTGCTGTATCACTGCGGTCCCGTCATGCTGCAGGATGACAGCGGGGAGTGGCATGTACAGGCCGCGGGTCCGACCACCAGTATCCGCGAGGAGCCGTATCAGGCCGACATTATCGGGAAATTCGGCATCCGCGCCGTGATCGGGAAGGGAGGCATGGGACCGAAGACCGGGGAGGGACTCAAACAGCACGGAGCAGTGTATCTCAATGCCATCGGTGGTGCGGCGCAGTACTATGCCGAAACCATCAAAAAAGTTACCGGTGTCCATTTCCTCGAGGAATTCGGCATTCCCGAAGCGCTGTGGGAATTCGAAACCGAGGATTTCGCCGCCATTGTCACGATGGATGCGCACGGCAATTCACTGCACGCCGATGTCCTCGCAGACTCGGCGGGCCGTCTCGAAAAACTCGATCTCCCCGTCATTCAGCAAGGATAAGGTCATGACCGCCATCGAAGCGTCGTTCCGCGAAGCGCAGGAGTGTCTCGCACAGTTTCTCGCCGACAGCGAGCAGTTTCCCCGCGTGCGCCTGTTTGCCGACCGGCTCGTAGACACGTTTCTTGCGGGAGGGAAAGCGCTTTCCTGCGGCAATGGCGGATCGATGAGCGATGCGATGCATTTCGCCGAAGAGTGGAGCGGGCGTTACCGCAAGGAGCGTCCGCCCCTCCCGGCTCTTGCACTCAGTGATCCCGGCCACATGAGTTGTGTCGCTAACGATTACGGTTTCGAGGAAGTGTTCGCACGGCAGGTACAGGCGCTGGGGAAGAACGGCGATCTCCTGCTGATGCTGAGCACAAGCGGCAACTCGCCCAATCTCATCCGCGCCGCCGAGGAAGCACGGACACGTGACATCGCGACCGTCGGACTGCTCGGCAAGGGCGGTGGAGCCCTCCTTCCGTTCTGTGACATCGGGATCATCGTCCCAGGCAGTACCAGTGACCGCATCCAGGAACTGCACATCAAAATCATCCACATCGTCATCGAAACCGTGGAGCGCCGGTTGTTTCCGGAGTTGTACGCGTAGGATTTCCCCCCTCCCTTTTTGTCGATATTCATTGCGATTTTGCTTGGATTTTGTCCAAACAGCAATTATATTGGTGTCACTCTCTCTCCACACGACATACGATGTACTGATCGCCTGCCGCGTTCGGTATATGTTCATCAGCAAAGGAAGCTTCCACAATGACACGCTTTGCCATTGCTGCGATTGCGATCCTGCTGTTCCCCTTGACCGTGTGGAGCCAGCAGTCCCCATCGATCCCCGCAGCCACCTCCATTGCCCTTGCCGGCCTCATCACGCATGACGCCGCTGGAATGACCGGCGACATCTCCGACGACCGGCCGGTTGCTCAAACATCCAATCCCTCCATCGTCAATGACCTGCCGGTACCGTCTGCGCTGTTCCGTGCAGCAGGGCTCCATGTCCCACTCCCATCCCCGGAACAGCTCCGCAGTGAATACGGGGTCACCCCGATCGCGACCAGCCTGCAGATGTTCTCCGGTGCGCGCATTCACGACGTGATACAACTGAACTGGATCAGCCTTCCGGATCACGCCATCCTCGGATATGAAGTCGAGCGCCGCTCACAACTCAAGACTGACTGGGAGATGGTCGCATATCTCCGCAGCCAGGGGAATCCATTTCGGAGGCAGACCTATTCCTTCCTCGATCATCTGCGCGGGGATGGTGTTTCCTACTATCGTCTGCGACAGATCCGTGCGGACGGCCAGGTGATCTCCTCCCCGGTGGTGAGCGTCACCCCTGATGACGTTCCGGCCACCTCCGCCATCTGGCAGCATGCCGTGCAGCCTTTCCAGAACTACGGGACCGTCTCCTTCGGTCTCGGCAGGCCCGCGGAAGTCCGGCTCACCCTGCACGACCGGTACGGCAACACCTTGGCCGTTATTCTCGACCATCAGCGTATGCAGGAAGGACACCATATCGTCCCCTTCGGAGCGCGGGATCTCGCACCCGGCCTGTATTTCCTTCGTCTTTACTCGGAGGCAGGCAGCAAAACCATGATGTTTCTGCGGTCGTAGGTGTGCGCTACCAGTGGCCGGTCCAGTTCTGCCTCTCCTTCCAGAGCAGAAAGAGGTGACGTTCGCTGATTGCACGCTTGATGAGACTGCCGAGAAAACCCAGGAAGCGGATCTGGGCACCGAGCGGCAGTGACGCCCAACCCACAGCGAGATGCTTTCCAAGGGAGACCACTTCTCCGAGTACTTTTGGCGTGTAGGATTTCAGCGCCTTGCCGTCGACGAGACGCTGCAGGTTGTCGGCAGTGAGATACCCCTGCTGCAGGGCGAATTGCGCTGCGGTGGGAACGGCCTCCCCTGTTACCGGGTTGATGGCCAGTGCATTGTCGCCGATGGCAAACACTTCGGGGAAATCTTTCACCTGCAGATGGCGATTCACCACGACGCGTCCCTGCGGACCGGTTTCCGCTCCCGATTTCCCCAGCAAGTCCGAAATGCGGATTCCGCCCGTCCACACCATTGTCCGTGTGGGAATCGGATCACCGGGTTCCCGCAATACCCGCAGACTGCCGTCCCGCTCTTCCATCCCAATGACACGCGTCCCCGTCAGGATACGGATCCCCATCGCCTGCAGGGCCTCCACCGAGCGGACGATCTGCCGTCCTTCGAGTGACGGCAGAATAGTGTCCGACAGCTCGATGAGCAGCATCTCCGGTTCCGTGGGATCGATATGGTATTGCCCACTGA
>JAFGKR010000009.1 GCA_016928515.1 Bacteroidota bacterium
ACGAAGAACGACGGATTTGAAAACGCCTCCGTGCAGTTCACGGTGGATATCAACAGCATCAACACCGGAAACGAAAAGCGCGACGCGCACTTGAAATCGGATGACTTCTTCAATGCCGAGAAGTACCCGAAAATGACATTCAAAAGTACTTCCATGAAAAAAACGGGGAAAACCACTTATAAGCTGATCGGTGATCTGACTATCCGCGACAAGACAAAGCGCGTTGAGCTCGACGTCGAGCATCGCGGTACCGTGCAGGATCCGTGGGGCAATACCAAGGCGGGATTCAAAATCAGCGGCGCACTCAACCGTTTCGACTTCGACCTGAAGTGGAATACGCTGACCGAGATGGGTGGCGCCGTGGTCGGGAAGGAAGTGCGACTCGATATCGACGTGCAGCTGATGAAGGAAAAAGCCTGAAACCCAGGCGAGAAAATCGCATGAAATTTGGAGGCAGGTCGGTCCGTGCTCGTCACGGTCGGCCTGCCTCCTGTGTATGTTCCATGCGCTGCTCCTGCGGGGGCATGCTTCCTTTCTTCTTCATCATGTCCATATCAGGACTGATGAAGGGAATCCCCAAGGACAATCCTCGGAGGATGAAAAGAAGACCGAGGATGAAAATCCCCGCCGGAATGAGACGAGTGATCTTGCGCCGCATCTCTCCGGTGATCAACCCACCGGCATAGGATGCGGCAAACATCAGCGGCAGCGTCCCGAGTCCGAAAAGCAGCATGTAAGCTGCTCCACCGAGAGCGCTACCCATGGAGATCGATCCGGCCAGGGCCATATAGACGAGCCCGCAGGGGAGGAAACCGTTCAACAGACCGATCATGAACAGTGAGGACTGCGAGCTGCTGTTCAGAAGTCGTCCGAGTCGTCTTTTTATCCCATGCAACGTTCGATCCAGCAGATCCGTCGGAAGGATTTTTTTCGCGGCCTTCGTTGGCAACAGCACGGACAGTATCATCAACACTCCGGCCACGATACCGAGCCATTGCTGATATCCTGCGAGCGCGATGCTCTGCCCGATGAAGCCGACCACCAATCCCATGAATCCGTACGTGACGGCGCGTCCCAGATTGTAGAGTATGCGGCTGAAAAAGAATTTCCAGCGCTCAGTGATGTTCCCGGGAAGGACGAGAACGATGGGACCACACATCCCGAGACAGTGTACGCTTCCGACAAGTCCAATAACGAATGCTGACCAGATCATTTGTACTCCGTTTCAAGGTCCCGATATGCTTCTCCGTCTCAAGTGGACGAGATGAAGGGAAGAGGCATTCGTCACCCTTCATCCGTCTGCTGCGGATCGGGCTGACGAGGATCAATTCTGCAGATACAGACGCTGCTCCATGGAAAATTCCCTGCCGCCCTCATTCCATTTCAGTTTGAGCACCCATTGTCCCGATGCCATACCGCTGACGGAAATGTACTGTTTTCCGTCTTCGCCGAGACGCAGGGGGATGACTCTGTCGTGCGCGGCGTCAGAGATGCGGAAAAAGGTCACCTCACCTCCGATTGCGTCATAGCGCTCCCGTTCGGGAAAGCGGATCGAGCAACTCTGTGCGGTACGGTCCAGAATGATCTCCGGCTTCTGTTCCAGGGCTTCTGCGCGCTTCCGCGAATCGATCTCTTGCTGATATTTCAGATCCTTCTCGTAATAGTCTTCCTGAACGAGGTGAATATCCTCCTGGCTGATGATGACAGTCAGGGCGATCGATGCGACGAGGAAGACGACGATGACAATCGAGATGCCGAGTGCCCAGGGATGGATTTTCCGTTTCACCATAGACATCCTTTCTTATCGGGCAGGGCCCATGAATCCGGTTTCCACTTCTTCGAGGAGACGGTCGCCGGAATAGACCCCGATCCGCACCGGCATTTTCATGCCGCTCAACACCTCTTCCGGCAGGTCGATGAAAAATGCAGTTTCCGCGAGACCGGTCGGCTCGGCGATGACGTCGCTGTTGCCGACGATACGAAGGTCTCCGTCGTGGCTGAGCAGCCGGAGTTGAATGGGCAGAGCCTCACGGGTTTTGTTGACCACTCTCAGCGTGAAGAGATTGCGCACCTTTCCGCCTTCCTGCAGCTGGTAGAGCGTACCGGGTGCGCGGAGGATGGTGGTTTCCACATCGGCCCGAGCGGCGAACAGGAAGATCAGAACGCCGAGAATAAGCGTCAACACGGCGGTGTAACCGATTACACGCGGTGTGAGGATGCGGGCGTCGCCCTGGACGATGCTGTTGTATGATGCATACCGGATGAGACCGCGGGGATATCCGACCTTGTCCATCACCATATTACATGCATCGATGCAGGCCGTGCAGTTCACACACTCCAGCTGTGTGCCATTCCGGATGTCGATTCCCGTGGGACAGACGACCACGCACTGATGACAATCCACGCAGTCCCCGGCATCCTCGCGAGGGTCGTCCCTGCGGTATTTCTTCCGTTGCTCTCCGCGGACGTGGTCGTATGAAATCACGACGGAGTTCTCATCAAGCAGCACCGACTGCAGGCGGCCGTAGGGACAGACCAGCACGCAAACCTGCTCGCGGAACCAGGAGAACACAAAATAGAAAGCTCCAGAAAAAAGCAGGAGGGCGATGAATGTTCCCATATTTGAGGATGGGGGCTGCCGCACCAGTTGCAGCAGTTCATCCGTGCCGATGATATATGCCAGGAACAGGTTGCTGATGACGAAGGAGATCGCGAAAAAGATTCCCTGTTTGACGGTTTTCTTGATGATCTTTTCGGCGTTCCATGGCTGGGATTTCAGAGCTCGCTGCCGACTCGCATCCCCTTCTATCAGGTATTCGATCTTCCGGAACACCATCTCCATGAAAATGGTCTGCGGGCAGATCCATCCGCAGAAAATCCGGCCGTACACGGCAGTGAACAGAAAGATGAACACCACCGTCGCGATCATGATGAGGACGAAAAGATGGAAATCCTGCGGCCAGAATGTGATGCCGAAGATGACGAATTTCCGTTCCAGCACGTTGAACAGGAGGAGTTGTTCTCCGTTCACACGGATGAAGGGGGCGAAGAAGAGAAAAGCCAGGAGCACCCAGCTGAGCCATGTACGCCAGCGGTAAAAATTTCCGGACGGCTTTTTGGGATAGATCCAATTCCGTTTCCCTTCCTCGTCGACCGTTGCGATACGGTCACGGAAGGTGATTTCCTCCAGGAGATCCGGAGCCTCGGGTTCAGTCTGCATATGCGTCGTATCCTTTCACCTGTCGCTGTCAGTCAGCGATTTTCTCTCCTTCCGGGGCTTTCGGATTGGAGGGATTGCTGCCCTGAAGCTTGACGAGCACGTAACTCGAAACAGCGTTGATTTCATCCGGAGTGAGAGTTTTGTCCCATGCGATCATGCCCTTCGCCGGGATGCCCTTCGTAACGGTCCGGATGACGTTGGCCAGCTTTCCACCATGCAACCAGTACTCGTCTGTCAGATTGGGACCGATACCGCCTTCACCCGCCTTGCCGTGACAGGTGGCACAGTGCATTTCGAACAATCCCCCGGCATTTGAGAGTATCGCCGCGTCGGTAATGGGTTCGGTGATCGCGGGAACGTCGGCCTCCGCCGATGCGGCACCTGCGGGCAGTTTTCCCCCCTGCGAGGTGTATGCTGCAAAAATCTCCGGGAAGTCCTCCTGCAGCTTGGCCAGCTGTGCGGCATCCGCGTTGCGCATTGCCTCGAGGATGTTCTCCTTGAACTGCGCATACGCCTCGGCCTGCTCCCGCGCACGTTCGTACGGCGTCCCGGGGTCGTCAGCGGCGTACACCGGCGCGCGGTAGGGTTGGAACACCGCGCCGGAACGGTCGAGCGGCGATGCGACATAGTCGGGATCGATTTCCTTCAGATATTCCACTTTCGACAGATCACCCACGCCGAACACGTGGAAATAGAGCAGGTAGATGACTGCGAACACGATACTGAGGTAGAAGAGATTCTTCCACCACCCCGGAAGCTGATTGTCGTATTCCTGGATGCCGTCGAAATCGTGATTGAGCAGTTCATCCTTGGGTTCGTTCTTGGCCATGGCTATACCTTTGTCTCATCGTCGTTGTCTTTGTCGGTCCGGGGGAGGTCGCGCTCCGTGCCGTCGTCGAGCGGGAGGCGCTCCATTTTTTCCGTATGAGATTTTTTCAACACCAGCACACGGACGAGCATCGCCACGAATGCGAGGAAAAACACCACCATCACGATGATGCCGATCGTCTCGTATGCACTGAAATCCACCAGTCGCTTGAACATGGCTGCGCTCCGTCAGTCCGTGCGGATGTCCGTGCCGAGCCGCTGCAAATATGCGATCAGTGCGATGATCTCCTTGTTCCATGCCGTACGGATGCCGGCGGCATTGAGGCCTTCCGCGATGACCTCAGCGTCGCGCCGCAGCTCCTCGCGCGCCTTTGCTTCATACCCTTCGGGGTAGGGAACGCCGATGCTGCGCAATGCCCCGATTTTCGCGTCGATGTCGTCGTAATCCAGTGTGTTTTCGATCAGCCATGGATAGGGGGGCATGATCGAGCCGGGCGACATCGAGGTCGGATCGTACATGTGATTGTAATGCCATGCATCGGGGTATTTCCGGCCCACGCGCCAGAGATCGGGGCCGGTCCGTTTCGAGCCCCAGAGGAAGGGATGATCGTACACATACTCACCCGCCTTGGAATATGTGCCGTAGCGTTCCGTCTCGGAACGGAACGGACGAATGAGCTGGGAATGACAGCCGACACAGCCCTCGCGGATGTAGATGTCGCGTCCTTCCAATTCGAGCGGTGTGTACGGCTTGACGCTGGTGATGGTGGGGATGTTGGACTTCACCACGAACATCGGCACGTTGAGGATCACCGAACCGATGAGAATGGCCACGGTCGCGAGGATGGTGAAGCGAATCGGACGGCTCTCCAGCCAGCGATGTCCCCAGTATGTTTTATCGTCATGCTCGATCTGTGCGCGGAGCGGTGGTGCCTCGGCTTCTTCCTCCGGTATGAACGAGCCCGCACGCGCGGTCTTGTAGAGGTTGTATACCATCATCAGCGCACCAATGATGTACAGTGTTCCGCCAATAGCGCGCATGATATGCATCGGAATCAGCTGCAGCACGGTCTCGAGAAAGTTCGGATACTGCAGAAGGCCGTCGGGTGTGAACTGCTTCCACATCAGTCCCTGTGTGATGCCGCTCCAGTACATCGGGATGACGTAGAACAGGATGCCAAGTGTTCCGATCCAGAAATGCCAGTTGGCGAGTTTGACCGAGTGCAGCGAGGTTTTCCACAATCGCGGCACCAGCCAGTAAATCATGCCGAAGGTGAGGAAGCCGTTCCATCCCAATGCGCCGACATGCACATGGGCGATGGTCCAGTCGGTGAAATGCGAAAGCGCATTGACGCTTTTGATCGAGAGCATCGGCCCCTCGAACGTGGCCATACCGTAGGCTGTGATCGCCACGACGAGGAATTTCAGCACCGGATCTTTCCGCACGGTGTCCCATGCGCCGCGCAGCGTGAGCAGTCCGTTGAGCATGCCGCCCCAGCTCGGTGCGATGAGCATGATGGAGAACACCGTTCCCAGCGACTGCGCCCAATCCGGTGTGGAGGAGTACAGCAGGTGGTGCGGACCGGCCCAGATGTAGATGAAGATCAATGCCCAGAAATGGATGATCGACAGCTTGTAGGAATAGATCGGCCGGTTCGCCGCCTTGGGGATAAAGTAATACATCAGTCCCAGGTACGGCGTGGTGAGGAAGAATGCCACCGCATTGTGTCCGTACCACCACTGCACCAGCGCATCCTGCACGCCCGCGTACAACGAGTAACTTTTGAAAAGGGAGACCGGAACTTCGAAGGAGTTGACGATGTGCAGAACCGCCACGGTGACGAAGGTGGAAATGTAGAACCAGATGGCGACGTACATGTGCCGTTCGCGCCGCCGCAGTATTGTGCCTATCATATTCCACCCCCAGATGACCCACACGACGGCGATGGCGATGTCGATCGGCCACTCCAGCTCGGCGTACTCCTTTGATGTGGTGAAGCCGGCGAAGAGGGTGACGGCGGCGGCGACGATGATCAGCTGCCATCCCCAGAAATGAATGCGCGACAGCAGGTCGCTGAAATTACGGGTCTTCAGCAGACGCTGAATCGAGTAATAATACCCGAGGAAAATGCCGTTGCCCACAAAGGCGAAGATCACCGCGTTGGTATGCACCGGCCGCAGACGGCCGAATGTGGTGGCCGGACTGAAATTCACCCAGGGAAAGGGGAGCTCAAGCGCCGCGGTGAGTCCGGCAAGAAACCCGACGATCCCCCAGAACACCGTCGCGAAAAAGAACAGACGGACGATCTGGTTGTCATACCGGAATTTTTCAACTTCCATTCGAGCGATCTCCTGTATTCGTTCGTTCTTCTGAATCCTCATTCTCTGAGTGCTTCGCATCCTTGCCGGTGTCCTTCCTGGTGTTGTCGTCGAAGAGCATGCGAACGGACGGCGTGTACTTGTCGTCGAACTGCCCGCTCCGCACGGCCCAGAGATACAGACCGAGGAAGGTCAGAGCGACGAGCAGGCTGAAGCCGATGAGCACGAACATGATCTGCATGCTATCGTAACCCCCTGCGGCGCGCCATCAGTCGCGTCGCGATCGTGGTGAACGCCACGACGGACACGGAGCTCACCGGCATGAGCACCGCGGATACCAGCGGTGAAAGCAGTCCCGCCACGGCGAAGGAAAGACCAATGATATTGTATGCGAAAGAAATACCGAAACTCGTTTTCACGATGCCGACACTGGTCCGAGCAAAGCGCAGAAGGCGGTCGAATTCGGAAAAACGATCAGCCGAAAGAATCCCGTCACAGGCGGGTGAAAAGGTATTGATATCCTCCGAGACGGAGATGCCGACGTCCGCGGCCTTGAGCGCACCGGCGTCGTTGAGGCCGTCACCCACCATCATCACGTGCCGCCCGGCAGTGCGGAGCTGCTGCACGAAGGCCAGCTTGTCCTCCGGAGTCTGATGAAAATGCATCGGCACGTCATCACCGAACACGGAGCGCAGGCGGGGTGCCTCACGATCGCTGTCACCCGACAGAATGATCAGGTCGTAATCGGATTTCAGTGCCGCGACGAGTTCGGAAAGACCGCTGCGATACAGGTTCGGGACGGTGAAATGTCCGCGTGGGACGCCGTCGATGGCGACATACACCGCGGAGGAACCGGCATCCACCGGTGCGGCATTCTCACGCCACGCCCATTCGGCTGAACCAATCTTGACGCGGTGGTTCTCGACTCGTCCTTCGATACCGCGGCCGGGAACTTCATGGTACTCCTGCACGTCATGCGTGACGTCGCCCGCCAGCGAGGCGAATACCTGGCGGCTGAGCGTGTGCGTACTTTGTCGCAACACGGATTTCAGGGCAGCGCGCTCCACCTCGCCGAGCGGCGCACCGTGCCAGCGGACATTCGCGGACCGTGTCTGCGTGAGGGTCCCCGTTTTGTCGAAAACGATGGTGGTGATGCGCGAGAGCGCCTCGACAGTTTCCGTGTTCTTGATGTAGAAATCGCGGTTGCCATATATGCGCTGTGCCGATCCAAGCGCGAAGGGGGAGGAGAGAGCGAGGGCGCAGGGACAGGCAACAATCAGCACGGCCGTGAACACCGTGGTCGCGATTGACGCGTCGACCGTGATCCAGTGCGCGGCCGCACCGAAAGCGATCAGCAGGACTGCCGCAGTGAAATGCTTGCTGATACGGTCTACCAGGGCAGTGAGATAGCCGTGCGACTCTTTTGTGAAGATGTCGTTGTTCCACAGCCGCGTCAGATAGCTCTGTTCGATGTCCTTGACCACTTCCAATTCGATGGCCTGACCGATCTGTCGTCCCCCGGCGTGGATTCGGTCACCGCTCTTTTTGGCGATCAGATCCGCCTCACCGGTCACAAAACTGTAATCGATATTCGCTTCGCCGCGGAGCAGGACGGCATCGGCAGGCACCAGCTCCTGGTTGCGGATCACGATGCGATCACCCACCGTGAGCCGCGTGAGCGGGATGCTGCGTTCGTTTCCGTCCTCCCGTACCGCGACGGAAAGCGGAAAGTAGGAGCGGAAATCCCTGTCGAAATTCAGCGAGTCGTAGCTTTTTTTCTGGAAAATTTTCCCGATCAACAGGAAAAACACCAGGCCGGTGAAGGAGTCAAGAAAGCCGGGACCCACGTCGGCCGCGATCTCGTAGATGCTCCGTGCGAACAGCATGACGATACCGAGGGAGATCGGTACATCGATATTGAGGTAACGCTGTCGCAGTCCCGCCCAGGCGGATTTGAAATACTCGCTGCTGCTGTAGAAAAAAACGGGCAGGGAGAGCAGGACGTTCAGATAGCGGAAAAATGTCCGGAACACAGGATCGATGCTGTTGTCCGTGGCGAGGTATTCCGGGAAGCTCAGCAGCATGATGTTGCCGAAGGCGAATCCCGCGACACCGATGCGGTAATAGAGTTTCCTGTCGGTGATATTCTTGCGTTTTTCTGCGACATCCTGCAGGCTGATGTAGGGCTCGTATCCCACCGACGCCATGAGAATCACCACGTCGCGCAGTGAGATCTTCTCAGCGTTCCACGTAATCGTGGCTTCCTTCCGCGGGAAATTGACACGTGAACTGATTACACCCGGATGCAGGGAATTCAGCCGCTCCAGCAACCAGATGCATGAACTGCAATGCATCGAGGGTACGCGGAACGTTGCGACACGAATGCTGCCGTCCGAGAAATCAATCAGCTGATCGAGAATGGAAGGATCATTGAGATAGTCGTAGCGCTGAGCATAGACATCGTCTTTCGGACTTTTACTGCGCCGCTCCGCATCGATGTCATAATAATTACAGAGATCTTTTTCGGAGAGAAGTTCGTAAACGGTTTTGCAGCCGTTGCAGCAGAAATACTTGTCCCCGATGGCGATGTCGGTGCTGTCGCACACATCACCACAATGATAGCAGAGGACCGTATCCCGCGGCGGCTGTTTCCCGCCCGATATGTTCAGCGGTTTTACGTCAATCATGATCGAATCGCTGCTTCCGCACCACCGGTGCTATACGCGGTGTGCGATGGAATCCTCCAGTTTCGGATCGAAAACGGGGATGGCGCGATGCGCGGTATAGCGCATCCAGAACAGCCACAACACGAGGCCGCCGATGCCCACCACCGCGGTGAAATGCATCCAGGATATGTGCACACCACCATCCGAGAAGGTCGGCATGACCAGCCAGAACATGTCGACGAAATGCATGACGACAATCAATCCGGCGATAATGCGCAGCACCATGGCGTTGCGCTTCAGGCGGAAGAACAGCAGCGTCACGAACGGTATGACGAAATGGCCGAAGATGAGGAGCAGGGTGACTGCATGCCAACCGTGATCCCAGCGCGCCAGATACCACATCGTTTCTTCGGGGATGTTCGCATACCAGATCAGGTAGTACTGTGAACCACCGATATAGGCCCAGAATACGGTGAATGCAAAGAGCAGGCGCCCGAGATCGTGGTAGTGTTCGGTGGTGATCTGTTCCGCCAGGATACCGCTTCCGCGGAGGTATTGGAAAAACAGGGTCAGGAAGGCCAGCGACGTCAGGAAGCCGCCGGTGAATACGTACACACCGAATATCGTCGAATACCAGTGGGGCTCGAGGCTCATCAGCCAGTCGAAGGCGGCGAACGTCAGACTGAACGCAAAGAGGAAAATCCCCCCTGCGCTGAGTTTGCGGAGCGTCACCGTGTGCATGGGGTTCCGATCCGCATCCTGGGCCAGCGAGGAACGGTTCAACCACCAGGCCAGCCCGATCCAGATCACGAAAAACACCAGACCGCGGATGATGAAAAACGTCGTGTTCAAATACGGCGACTTCCATTGCAGCAGGCGATCAGAGGCCACTTCCTCCGCATGTGTCCAGTGAAAGAGATCGTGGAGGCCGAAGAGCAGCGGCACGAAGAACACCAGCAGCAGCGGTAGCGTCATGCTCAACGCCTCCGCCGCACGTCGGGTTACCACGCTCCATACGGCCCCGGTGACGTGCTGAAGCATGACGAAAAACAGTGCGCCCAGGACGATGGTCGTCCAGAACGCAAACGCCGTCAGCCACGATGCGAAAAACGTGTGCGAATCCGTGAAGGCGCCGATCACGGTCAGAACGATCCCGACAGCGCCCGCGCCGAGCGCGATGATGCCGAAGCGGCCCTTGTCGGTGAATGAGTAGGTCTGTGTATCGATTGCGGGCATGGTTTCTTACTGTGCTGTTTCAGTCCTGTTCGTAACTGTATCGATGCCACCGGATGTCGTTGCGGGAGCAGCCCCCGGCATGGGCGTCACGGCTACCGGTGTCCCCTTCGACTGCAGTGCGCGGATATGCGCGACAATGTTCCACCGGTCCTCCGGGGGAATCTGCTGCCGGTACGACGGCATGTTGCGGATGCCGTTCGAGATGACCTCGAAGATGTTTCCGTCCGCCATGTCGTAGACCTTCTGCTCGTAGAGCGATGTCGGCGGGATGGGATACTTGTACTTCATGATGTTGCCCTGGCCGTCACCGCTGATGCCGTGACAGGGACTGCAGAAAATGGCGAACCGCTCCGCACCTCGTGTCAGCACGGCGTCGTTGACTGCGAAGGGAAGTGTCGAGACGAAGCTGCTGTCGACATTCCGCCCCGTGAAGTAGGCGCGGTCTTCCCGCAGCCGGCCGCGGCCGACGGTGCCCTCGGGCGGTGTCCGCATGGCCTTGCCGTCAGCGAAGAACGCACTGGAGCGCTGAGCCGTGTACTTCTCCTGCGTATCCATATTCGGATTCGGATGGATGGGGGGATCCTCCGACGTCATGCCGCGGCAGCCGACGAGCAGGAGCAGCGCGGCGGTGGTCAGAACGATGCGTGTATTCATGCGTGTGGTGTTCATCCTTCACCTCGTATCACTTCGATGTTCTGGCCGCCGATGGAAGCAAGGAAGGCGCGCGTTTTCTCCTCGTCGAACTGCGCGTCACCGGATTCAACGCTGACCATGAATCCGTCGTCGGTAACCCTCGCGAACGCATCCGAATAGAACAGCGGATGGTGCAGGCGCGGGAGCCGATTGAGACGGAACATCCCGATCACCGCGCCGAATGCGCCGAAGAGCACAAACAGGGCGAAAGTGATGATGATGAAGGCCTGCCAGCTGAAAAACGGTTTGCCGCTGATCACCAGCGGATAGGCGCTGGTGGATACCCAGGTCTGCAGGGAGAAGCCGATCGTGGCGCCGAGTGCCGCCATACCGCCGACAATGTAGCCCACCGGTGAGCGCTTCAATCCCATCGCTTCGTCCATCCCGTGGATGGGGAAGGGGGAGTGGCAGTCGAAATGCGTGTATCCGGCCGTGCGCATCTGCTTTGCCGCCTCCATCAGCTGCGCGGGGGAATCGAACGCCGCGATGATGCCGTAGGTTTTCATGCGGCACCTCCTTTCTCGACAGGAGCGGGATGATGATGAGTATCGGGTGGGTGATGAGCATCGGGATGGTGATGAGGATCCGCCTCCGGCATGACACCCTTGACTTCCGCCATGGAGATCATCGGCAGGAAACGCAGGAAGAGCAGGAAGAGGGTGAAGAACAGTCCGAAGCTGCCGATGAAAGTGAGGACATCCCATGTGGTGGGGGAATAGTAGTCCCAGGAGGACGGCAGGAAATCGCGCGACAACGACGTTACCGTGATGACGAAGCGTTCAAACCACATGCCAATGTTGACGAAGATCGAGAGGGTGAACATGACGGGAATGCTGCGGCGGATCTTGCGGAACCAGAACAGTTGCGGGGTGATCACGTTGCAGAGGAACATGATCCAATACGCCCAGGCGTAATTCCCGAATCCGCGGTTGATGAACGCGAAGACCTCGTAGATGTTTCCGCTGTACCACGCGATGAAGAATTCCATGATGTAGGCGTAACCCACCATGGATCCGGTCACGAGAATGATTTTGTTCATTTTCTCGAGATGATCCACCGTGATCAGGTTCTCGAGCCGGAACACGCGCCGCGCGATGATGGCCAGCGTCAGCACCATGCCGAAACCCGAGAATATCGCACCCGCAACGAAATAGGGCGGGAAGATCGTCGTGTGCCAGCCGGGAATCAGGCTGGTGGCGAAGTCCGTGCTCACCACCGAGTGCACGGAGAGCACAAGCGGTGTTGCAAGACCGGCGAGCATCAGGTAGGACAGCTCGTAATGCTTCCATTGCCGGTTGCCGCCGCGCCAGCCGAGCGAAAGCGCACCGAAAACCATGCGTTTGATCTTCTTTTTCGCGCGGTCGCGGAAGGTGGCGAGGTCCGGCACCAGACCGACATACCAGAAGAGGAAGGAAACCGTGAAGTAGGTGCCGACCGCGAAGACGTCCCAGAGCAGGGGACTGCGGAAGTTCGGCCACATGTCCATCTGATTCGGAACCGGGAACATGTAGTAGACAATCCATATGCGTCCGACGTGGATGGCGGGAAAGATACCGGCACAGATGACGGCGACGATGGTCATGGCTTCGGCGAAGCGATTGATCGCCGTGCGCCAGCGCTGCCGCAACAGAAAGAGAATGGCGGAGATCAGCGTTCCTGCATGTCCGATGCCGACCCAGAACACGAAATTCACGATCGCCCATCCCCAACCGACCGGATTGTTCAGCCCCCAGACGCCGGTGCCTTCGTAGATGAGCCAGCCGACGGAGCCGGCGAGGATCAGTGTTCCGGAAAGTGCCATGCCGAACAGCAGCCACCAGAGAGACGGCGTGCGCCCTTCGACAATCCCGCTGATCTTTTCCGTGATCCCGCGGAACGTCAGTCCGCCCTGGACCAGCGGGGCTTCCTTGAGCACGGCGGATACCATGGTTGGTTTCGGTGTGTTCACCCTGTCAGTCCTCCAGCTTCGTGTTCGGATTCGTCAGCCGCGCAAGATAGGTTGTTCGCGGGCGGAGGTTGTATTCCGCCAGCATGCCGTATGTGCGCTCATTGGCTTTCTCTTTCGCCACGCGGCTGTCCGGGTTGTTGATGTCGCCGAAGATGATCGCCTGTGTCGGACAGGCTTCCTCACAGGCCGCGCGGATGTCACCGTCGGCCAGAACACGCCCGTCACGCTTTGCGTCGATCTTGCTTCGGGTGATGCGCTGCGTGCAGTATGTGCATTTTTCCATGACACCCCGGAAGCGCACCGATACGTCCGGATTCTGCGCCATCTTCATGACCTCGGGCAGATCCGTCGTGTAGTTATAGAAGTTGAAACGCCGCACCTTGTAGGGACAGTTGTTCGAACAGTACCGCGTTCCGATGCAACGGTTGTACGTCATCACGTTGAGGCCTTCCTCGTCATGCGATGTCGCAGCGACCGGACAAACTTGTTCGCAGGGTGCCATCTCGCAATGATGACAGGCGACCGGCATGACGCGCATGCCCGGATCCTCTTCCTCGCCCTTGAAATAGCGGTCGATGCGGATCCAGTGCATTTCGCGGCCGTTGAGCACCTGCTCCTTGCCGACGATCGGGATATTGTTCTCGCTCTGGCAGGCGATGGTGCAGGCGCCGCAGCCGATGCAGGCGTTGAGATCGATGGACATGCCCCACTGATGCCCGGTGTCGTACGGGTGGTCTTCCCACTGATTGCGCAGCGGCAGCAGTTCCACACGCTCCGGAGCAAAGTCGGGATGGGCGGCATATTCGTCGACCGTCGCTTCGCGGTACAGTTGCGGAAGACGCTCACGCACGCCCTCGCGGGCCATGCGCTCGGTGTCGAGTCCGTGATGATCCTGTACACAGGCGAGTGCATGCCGGGCGAAGGCCGGACCGATGCGCAGACCGCGATCGATGAACGGTGCGTCCGCGCGGCGAAGGCGGTAGGCGTTGAATCCCACACCCGATCCGACGCGACCGGCGGTACGACGGCCGTAGCCGAGCGTCACGGTGATGGTGTTGTCCGCCTGCCCCGGCATGATCCACACCGGCATCGGTGCTTCATGGTTGCCCGTGCTGAGACGGATGAGATCACCGTCGGTGAGTCCATTTTCCTCCGCGGTCTTCCGGCTGATGAGCGCGGCATTGTCCCAGGTAAGCTTGGTCACCGGATCGGGAAACTCCTGCAGCCAGCCGTTGTTGGCAAAGCGACCGTCATGCACGGCGGGAGAGATCCGGAACACCAGTTCCATATTCTCCCGAGACGGTAGGAGCGGCACGAAACTGCGTGTGTCCATCGTGGCGGCAACGCTCGCCAGGTTCAGCGGCGGTGTTTCGAGCTGGACGGCGGAGGGATACAACCCGTCGTGCAGGATGCTGCGCCAGCTGCGCTCATCCAATCCGGGAACGATCTCCGCCCAGGTTTTGCGAACGATGTCATACCCCTTCTCCACCGCACCGGTGACGAGGAGCTGCAGCAGCTCGACGTCGCTGATGCCGTCCGCGTACAGCGGTTCAATCAGTGGTTGCACCACACCGAGGTGGCCGTGAATGCTGCTGACATCCCCCCAGGCCTCGAGGTAGTGGCGAAGAGGAATGTGCCATTTGCAGGCGTGCCCGGTTTCATCGTCGTAGAGGCCGACATGTACTGACGTCGCGATATTCTCGAGCAGGGTGCGGAACTCCATATCCGCGGGAGCGTCGAAAACCGGATTCCCGCCGAGGATGAACAGCGTTTCGATGCTGCCGGCTTTCATGGCGTCTGCGAGTGCGGTGAAGCCTGCCGTTTCCGCTTCGTGGGCATAGGGTTGCGCGGCGTAACGGATGGTCTTTCCCGTATTTCCGAGTGTGTCATTGAGCAGTGCAACAAGTGCGTGCACAGCGGGATTCTGTCCCCGTCCGGCGGCGACTATCGCACGTCCGCGATGGGCGAGAAGGTCGTCGGCCACCGCTTCAATCCATGTCGACGGCACGGCGTCCGTCACCGGAAGCGAGTCGACGACGGCAGGCAGAGCCAGTCCCTTCTGTCGCAGCTCCCGCGCGAGTGCCGCGGTGCATGCCGGTACCATGCCTGCCGAAAGCCGCAGGCGGTGATCTGCGAGTGCTGCGGTTTGCGTCAGTGTCGGTTCCACCACGTACAGCCGGTTCATGGTGTCTTTGGTGGATGACACGCGTCGGCGTGCGGCGAAGGCTCGCGCGTTGGCGACCGCGTCGAATTCACTGCCAAACAGATCAGCATCCAGTGCGAGAACGATGTCGGCCTGTGTGAAATCGTACCGTGGACGCAGGGGACGTCCGAACGCGATGGCGTTGCCGTCGAGGATTGCCCGGTCACTGACGGGATCGGTGACGGCGACGATCGCTTCGGGGAATGCGGCCCGAAAGGTGTTCATCTGCCGGTGCAGTGTCGGAGAGGCAAACGGTTGACACAGCAGCGCCAATCCCTTCCCGCCGCTTTCGACAAAGGTGCCGTACCTGCTCTTCCAGACTTCGGTGAATGCCGCGAGTGTCGACGCTTCACCGTCGAGCGTGGTCTGCTGTGAGCGATCCGGATCATAGAGCCCGAGAATGGAGGCGGCGGTCCAGACCGAGCTTGCCGAACCCGTCACCGGCTGGCGGTCGTTGCCGGCGATTTTCACCGGCCGCCCTTCACGCGTATCGACGAGCAGGCTCGCGTTGTCGGTACCGAGCGGCATGGATGTCGCATAGCGGAGGATGTTCCCCGGTGTGATCTCTTCGGGAAGGGAGACATAGGGCACAATGTCTTCTTCGGGTCGCCGACAGCTCGTCAGTCCCGCCAGCGCCATCGATGCGCCCATGAGCGTGAGGAAGGTGCGGCGGTTCATCGAGGAAGCGAGTTGCATTGTGCCTTCCG
The DNA here is from genome assembly GCA_016928515.1 of Bacteroidota bacterium. Classification (GTDB taxonomy): domain Bacteria; phylum Bacteroidota; class Ignavibacteria; order SZUA-365; family SZUA-365; genus BM516. The sequence goes on from JAFGKR010000009.1 coordinate 15,821, forward strand.
GAAACTCACGTTCGACCAGGGAACGGTATGCATCGGTGTCGTCCCGGTCGCGCAGGCTGAGCCAGTATTCTTTTCCGTGTTTCATGTTTCTCGTATCGTCGGATGGGATCGGTGTGTTCATCGGTGGCACCCTGAACAGGTTTCGGGCGGATTGATGTTGCGCGTTTTCCTGATGGCTGCGGCGCGGTCGGCCTGGTCATCCGGAGCGACCCAACCCATGACGGTGATGTCTTCGACGGAACGGAGATGTGGATCCGGATTCCGGTGACAATCGAGGCACCAGCCCATGCTCAGGGGTTCCGCGAGGAAGACCTCCTCCATCTCGGCGATGTTTCCGTGGCAGCTTTCGCAGCCGACGCCGACGCTCACATGCGCGCTGTGATCGAAGTACGCGTAATCGGGGACCTTGTGAATGCGTTCCCAACGCATCGGCGTGCCGTTTTCCCAGCTTTCGCGGATCGGGGCGAGCAGCTCACTGTCCGTCTTGATCATGGCATGGCAGTTCATGCAGGTTTGCGTCGGGGGCACCATGGCGACCGGGGAGACCTCAACGCCCGTATGGCAGTAGCGGCAGTCCATCCCCAGTTCACCCACGTGGAACCGGTGGCTGTAGGGAACGGGCTGCACGGGCTGATACCCGACGTCGGTAAACAACGGCGATCCGTAGTACCAGATCCCCGCGATGACGAGGATCACGAGTATCCCCCCGGAAAGGATGATTTTCCCGGGCAGCGTGTTGGTCCACTCTGGAAATATTTGCGCCAAAGTTTATCCTCTTAGTCTGTATTTATGCGGTACGTCTCTTGCGTTGTGGCCCGGTGTTTCGGTGAGACGGAGTTTGTCGTGTCTCTCTTTGCGTACGGGCATTTAAGAGCGTGCAGTCTTAATTGACTGTAAAATTAGGGAAAGTTCGGCGAATTTCAAACCATCTGAGCGGCGGATTTCTTCTCTCGATCTTTTCCGCTGTCCCTCTTGTTTTTTTGTCTGCGGAAGACGATTTTTGGGTGACTTTTCTCCCCAGGGTTCGGTTTGACGGTTCCGTTATGCTATGACCTGTGTGTGGAGAGGGTCGGGCTGCAGAGCCTGGACGATGTGTTCTGTGCCTGTCCCACAGGCCCACTGTCCCAGGGCATTCGGCGGAAATCGTCTCGCAGGAGCGCGGCGTCTCAGATACAGGCTTTCGTGCCATTGGCCTGTGGTCTGATGCAGGTCTTCCACACGATGGCACATCACTTTTCAAGGTTTTCTGTTATGAATCTCTATGTTGGAAATCTGTCCTATCAGATGACGGACGACGACCTTCGCGCCGCATTCGAAGCCTTCGGGGAAGTCAGCAGTGCAAAGGTTATCCGCGACAGGGAAACCGGTCGCTCCAAGGGTTTCGGCTTTGTGGAAATG
>JAFGKR010000344.1 GCA_016928515.1 Bacteroidota bacterium
CCGATGCCCGCGGCGAGAGCGGAGGCCGTCCAGTCACCGCGTCCCGTCACCTTGGTCAGTGGGAGACTGTATGCGAGCGCAGGCGTGACGAGAAGATTCCGCGTGAGCGGGATGTCATACCCTACACCGGCGTCAATCGCGAGCCGCATGCTGTTGATTTCCTGTATCTCCTCGTCGCGAGTGATATGGTCCCGCGTCCCGTCGGCGAACTGCACGTTGGCCGGCTGCACAAGCTGCTCACGCAGCGTGTAGTCCTTGCTGAGCGGAAACGCCAGACCGAGACCGAGATTCAGATGCAGTGGCTGCTCAATGGGGAAATACAGGACGCCCGGGGTAACCGTAAGATACGACAGCGCGTTGTCGAAGGTGTGATCCACAATCATGTCCACGGGCGGACCGTTCTCCTGCGCCACCTTCCCCACATAGTAATTGTCACGCTCGAACTGTCCGGAAAAATCCTGCAAACCCAGTCGTGCGCTGAACATCAGGGACGGGGAATATGGAATTTCCACCAGCGCTTCGAAGCGGAACTTCATCACATCACCGTTTTCGAATGTGCAGGTGCCGCACACGGCCTCCTTGTCGAGGGCGTCGTAAGTCCCGCTGTGGAAATTGAACTGTGGTCCCGCTGTCAAACCGATGCGCATAACATCGCGCGGACCGGGTTCTCCATCCTGTCCCGCAGCGTGCCAGAGCGGAAGCAGAAGGAGAAGGAGAGAGAGAAGGAATTTGGATGGATGCATAACTCAACCGTGCAGGTTGGAAAACAGAAATGTACAGAAAAAATGCAAAAGCCGGTAAGGTTTCTCTGACTCCTAATGCATACGGACGATTTTCTGCACGATGGTGGAGCCGGGGCTCTGCAGAACCAAAAAGTACACACCAGGGGCGAGTCCGCTGCCGTCAAGGTCGATACGATGGCTGCCCGCGGTACGGAAACCATCAACGAGCATCGCGGTTTCCCGGCCGAGATGATCATAGACCACCACGGAGACGCGGCCTTCCGCGGAGAGTGCGTATTCTATCACTGCATGCTCTCGGAAGGGATTCGGGCGATAAGCCGTGAGTGTGGCAGCCGCCTTTTGCCGCACAAGGCGGACACCGTCCGCATCGCAGTAGTCGATGAGTGTGAACGCACCGTCGGAACGGTTTTCGACGACGGCCCGCCCAGATGTGAACGTGAAGTCCGGCTCGATGGCGAGAGGTGTGCGGAGGGCGTCACCGATGAGCACCTGCATACGCAGGATGGCGAGAGCGCCTATGCCGCTCTGCAGCGGCGCACCGGCAGCCGAGAGGGAAAGCAGACCATCACCGCCGTCATACTGCATGGCGACACTCATGCCGGCGGACAGAGTTCCTTCCTGGAGGATCTCGAGCGGATACAGCATGGTGGGATTGAAGCGGATTGCTCCCTCCCACGATTCCACTCCGGCGCCGTCGAGATCCTGCGTCAGCAGCAGCGGGATGTCGATGACGTCATCGATGCTGCCCTCGTGCGCTTCGATGCGTAGTCCCGCGCGCAGTCTGTCGTCTATACCGTTGCCGTGGAGGGGAATGGCGTCGGTCTGTGTACAGGGATCGCTGTACAGCAGGGACAGTTCCTCCTCGAACAATGCCACGGTCTCCGGACCGAACTCCACGGTGACTTCCAGTGATCCATCGGGCGGGATGACGACGGGCGGCGCCGGCTGCACGCCGGTGATGCGAAACATCGCACCCATGGCCTGGGCATCCGTGACCCGCACGGAGAAGGGATTGTCATTGCGCAGGATTACAGTCCGCGACGCTGTCGTACCGATGGTGACATCGCCGAAATCCATCGGGGAAGATGTGAGGAAGATGCCCGTGACGTCGGCCGAAACCGGGATGCGGACTTCCCGCGTCTCCTCTCCGACCGGCATGGTGAAGACCACGTCGGCGGAGTACGTTCGTTCGGACGGAACAGCGGGGGTCAGCTCCACATCCACGAGTATCGAGTCGCCGGATGCGATGATCACCGGGAATACATCCGGCGAGACGATACGGAGGAATGCCGCATCCGCCCCTTCAATACGCGCTGCCGAAAGCGTGACATCCATGTCGAGACTGTTGTGCAAGGCCGTTGTACTGCGCGAGGAACGGCAATCCGGCACCACGCCAAAGTCGAGTGGGCGTGCACCGACACTCTCGCGCACGTCGGCCAGGACGACGATGGTCATCTCTTCGCTGCATTGGAAATCATGCCGGAGGATGAGAGCCTCGTTATATGTTCCGGGCATGCCAGGAGAGAAGCGGATCTCCAGTTGCATGTCGGCGCCGGGATCGATCGAGATTGGTAACGGGGGATCGATATCGATACCCGGCGGCAAGACCGCGCGCACGACGTCGATGCGCATGGAGCCGGGATTGCTCAGCGTGACGGTGCGGGTGTACTGTCCGCCCACGAGTACCGGCCCGAAGTCCACGGTCATGTCGGGCGGCAGCATCAGCGTGACTCGTTTCATGGTGACGGGAACGCGCACCTCCGCCTGGGCGCTGTTGTCGGTGGTCACGACCAGCTCCGCCTGCTTTGGACCGTCCACGGGCGTCGCAACGACGATGGTCTCGACGATGAACGAATGTATCGCCTGTGGCTGCAGCGAGATCGGGATGCCGAGCGGCGACACCAGGCGGAACAGCGCAGCGTCGGGACCGGAAAGCCGGGCGTCGGTGAGCGCGATGGCCTCGTTTCCGTTATTGCGAACCAATACCGTGTCCCGTCGTTCCGCGCATTGTGCGACCGCTCCGAAATCGATCATCGCCGGTTCGGCGGTGATCAGCGCTTCGGCGGTTCTGCCCTGCAGATCCACACAGATCGTGTCGGGACAGGGTTGGTCGATGACGATACAAGCCGTGGCGTCGTGCGCGCCCGGGGATTGGGGATTGAAAAGGATGGGAAGGTCTGTAGTGTTCCCGGCGGCGACGGTTTTGGGATATGCACCCCAGGAGGCGAAAGCCGTTCCCGCAGGAAGGATGCGTACATCCGCGATACGGACACTCGAAAGATGCAGATTGTCGAGGACGAGATTTCGCGTTTCGTCGCTGCCGACCGCGACGTCGCTGAACACCAGCGGTTGCGGGGTGATGGTGTAATTCGGTTCGTACCACGCACCGCGCACGATCATCGGAACGCGCTTGCCGCAGCGCGCACTCGAGAAGAACAGCGTGTCGACGAAAATCCCGTGCCGCGGCGGATCGAACGTGATGCGCACCTGCGTCAATCCGCTGGGCTGAATCGCGACCGGCAAATTTGTGCTGACGAGAAAGGCCTCCGTGCCGCGCAGCGTGTCGATGAACTCCGGCAGTGTGCCGGTATTCGTCACCGTGACAAGGCGGGAAATCCCGATCTGGCAGTCGGCGATGGGGCCGAAATCGATCTCCGTCTCCGCGAGCAGGAAGCCGGAGGAATCACGCCGTGCCGTGACGGGCATGCGCAGGAGCGGTGTGTTCGGATCGCTGCTTTCGACGACGAGATTGGCGCTGCGGCTCCCCGTGAAATTTCCGGATGCGCAGATCCGTATTGTCTCGGAGGCAGTGTTTGCAAGGGTGAACGGCGGTGTGCGCGCCATCTCGATGCGGAATCCCTCGGGCGGTTCGATGCGCACTCCGCGGATCTCCACCTGCTGTCCTGCGCTGTTGACGATATCGACGTTATCACACGTTTCCTCCTGCGTGCAGGGATCGAGCTGGAACTCCATGCGTGTACGGGTGAGACCGACACCCGTGGAGGATCCGCGACCGCGGATGTCGACGCAGAGCGTATCAGGACAGGGTGCGCTCACCGAAACGCAGAAACGGCTGCTTACAGTCTGCACCGAAACGGGATCGAAGCGCAGCGTGAACTCCTGCCACTGGCCCACGGCTACGGTCACGGGGAACGTCGGCGGAGAGACGATGCTGAACTCCATGCCTCCTGCCTGCAGGGCCGCCCCCGTGATCAACAGTGCTTCCGATCCCGTGTTGTTCACGCGCAGTGTACGCGTGGAAGGATTACCGATAATCACCGCACCGAAGTCCAGCGGATCGGGCGAAAACGACAGCTCGGTGATGTTCCCCTCCCCGGTGAGTTCAATGTACAGGGTGTCGGGACAGGGTCCGTAGCTGATTTCCACCATGCCCGTAAACACACCTTTCGTGATCGGTGTGAAGTTGATTTCGAAGCTCAACGCCGAGCCGCCCGGAACTGTCGCCGGCAGCGGCGTGCTCGCTACATGGAAGACGTTTCCCCCACTGACGACGGTGATGCCGTGGATGAGCAGATCCTCCGTTTCCCGGTTCCGTATGGAAAGTGTACGACTGCGTCCCACATGCGCACAGGATACGTAGGGGGATGTCGTGTCCCCTTCGATCGCGACCTGCACCGTGCGCCGTTCCCCGCGCAGTTTCACGGTCGTCAGGAAGCCGGGCTTGGGATCGTCATGTTCGATGGCCAGTGACGCATTGCTGACGCCGTTCGCCGGCGCGAGGTAGGACAGCACAACCGCGGCCGAATCCCCCGTATGCACTGTACGCGGCGTCTGTGGGGCAAGGATGCGAAAATGTCCCGGATCGTTGCCGCCGAGCGTGAAGCGTTTGAGGGTGAGGGTACCTTTGCCGGTGTTGTATACCCACAGCGTGTCCGCATGTGCCGTCGCACAGCGCTGCACGCCGACGTCATGCACGGTGTCGACGACGATAGTCGGCGATTCCCCACTCGTGGCGCCCACGGAGAGACAGGAGCTGTCGGCGCACGGATCGCTCCAGTGCACGCAAAGGGATGCCGTGATGTTTTCCGTGCGGTCAGGGGAGAATCGCACAGACACCGATGTGCTTTGTCCCCTGGGCAGCACCAGGGGCAACGTGGGCAGGTTCACGAGCGTCAGCCGCGGATTGGGTGGATTGAGCGTGATGCGAGTGACAGTGACGTCGGTGTTGCCCACGTTGTTGATCTGCACCGGTTCGGTGACCACGTTGCCGGTGGATGTCGGCCCTATGGCAAGGACGGTCGTGGGGATGAAGGTCACTGCGGGACGCACACCGCGGCCCCGCAGCACGAGCAGGAGCGTATCCTTGCACGGATCGACGATGAGCTTGTAGATGCCCTCGATATGGCCCGTGTCGTTGTCCCCCGGTGCGAAGCGTACGGAATACTGTCTGCTCTGCCCGGGAGGAATCGGTCCGAACGGCGTCGCATGCATGTTGGGAAAGGCGTCCTTGCCCCCCGCGAACTGCCGCAGACTGATCACTGCGTTCGTGGTCCCGTTATTGGTGACGGTAACTTCGAGTGTCTTGTTTTCCCCTGTGCACACATCCCCGAAATCCACCACTGCTGGTGACAGTGTCAGATCGGTCTCGTACGCCATACCGTCGAATGTGATGTCCGTGTGTTTTGGACAGGCGGGGTTACCGTAGGTGAGTCGGTATACACCGCTGCGTGCGCCGCCCGCGGAGGGCTTGAAGCGGAAGATCAGCTGCGTCGAGCCGCTGATCGACGACCCGGGTGCCGGGGATGCCAGGATGACGTCGTCATGCCCGCTGATGTGCATGAACGCGATCAGCTTCGGTGTGAGGTTCCCGGTCGTGGTGACATTGATGACAACGTCGGAGGAATCCCCCGCACAGGCGTCAGGGAAGGTATAGGAATTTCCGATCGCAAAGGTTCCAGTATTGTACAGCCCGCTCAGATCCACGTTCCACGCGGGATTGGCGGGATCGTTGCTCGCGATTGTCATGGTGGTGTTGGGGGGAATCGCTCCGGACTGTGCGGGTGTCCATCGTACATTGATCGTTGCGCCTCCGGAGGAGGGGATCGGAGTGGGCAGGGGACCGACGAGCACGAACTCCGTGGTACTGAACGTTATGGATTGTATCGTCAGCGGTGCCAGGCCGGTGTTCTCTATCGTGAACTGGACGGTTTTCGTCGTATCGCATTCCACGGTTCCGAAATCCAGCGCAGTGGGAGTGGTTGAGATGTCGGGTACCGCGGGAGCTTCGTAGCGGAGAATCCATCCGGTGGAGGATGTCCCCGGCGCCCCGCCGCAGGCATACCCGATGGTATTGCTCGGGAAATCGATGCGTGTCAGCCAGCCGGCGGGATTCTGGGACGGCAGCGTGGTTGTGCTCCGCGCGGTCCAGGTTTGCCCCCCGTTCGTCGTTTCGGAGAGGGGAGTATACCCGTTACCCGTCCAGCCGTGGTTCGCGCTCAGGAAGTCGATGGTCTTGTAATCCGCGCCCGTCAGTCCACTCCCAATGGCAGTGAAGCTGTTCCCGCCGTCTGTGGTTCGATACAGCGGGGATCCGCCGGTGACGGCGTTGCTGATCGTACCGGTCAGGTTGTCGAGGAATTGCAGTCCTTCGATATCCCCGAGGGCGGGCACGTTTCCGGTGAGGTCCACCCAGCCCGTGGACGAGGTTGCGGGAGTTCCGCGCATGAGTGTATTGTTCGCGCCGGCTACGTACCAGTTGCTGCCTGCGCTGTGCGCGACATACAGTGTCGCTGTCGTGGGTACGGTGGCAGGGAGGGTTTGTGCCGTCCAGTTCGCCCCGCCGTCGGAGGTGTAGTAGATGGTCCCGTTGTTCCCGACAGCCATTCCCTCGTTCTGACTTTTGAAGAAGACATCGAAGAGGGTGTTTGTCCCTGTCATGCCGTTCATCGCGGCATTCCAGGAGTTTCCGTTATCGGTGCTTTTATAGAGGCGTCCGTTGGATCCGCACACCCACACGTGCGTTCCCACTGCTGAGATGCCCGACCAGAGACTGTGGCTCGCCGGGAGCAGGGTGAATATCGATGCCGGCAGGACGAACCATGTCGGATTTCCCGGCAGCTTGCGGAGTACGCCGGAGAAACCGTTGGACACGGATGCATATCCGGCGGCGAAGCCCGTGCCGGTGTCCGTCATCACCAATCCCCACAGTCCACCCACCTGGACGAAGGTCGTGGGATTGGACTGCAGGACCGTCGGCTGCTGCTGCCAGTTCGGTTGGGCGAATGTGAGCGAGGAGAAGAGCAGGCTGATGAGAAGGAAAGCAGTTGATCTGAACACGGTTCTCATGCAAACTCCGGCGTGTCTGGAGCACAGATTGTACAATAGTGTAAGATAGGGAGAATGCAGGAAAGAAGCAGGAACGGGAGTAGAGGCAGAAGCAGGAGTCCTCGGATTCTCCTTGCGAAATTGCACGAAAAGCAGGAGTTTCCACCTGGCATGTCTATTGTGTGGTATGTGGCATCCATCATTTCCCGGATTTTCTGTATGAGAAGCTCCCGCCTGTTTCCCGGTCCGTTCTTCCGTTCTCCCTCCGCCATACCATTCTTCCACTTGTCTGCAACCCGCTTTGCTGAGACCCGCTTTGCCAAAAGCCGGGTCCACCAGGTGATTGGGATCCTGTGTACATGGTTTCTGCTCGGCACTGTGGCTGCTGCACAGCAGGTGACCGTGTCCGGTTCCGTACGGGATGCGGCGAACGGCGAACCCCTGGCGTTTGCCCATATCCTCGTGGAGGAAAGCGGGTCCGGAGTGGTGACGAATAAGGAAGGACAGTACCGTCTCTCTCTGCATCCGGGTGCATGGACGTTGCGCGTGAGCTACATCGGGTACCGTCCCCGAACCCGGCAGCTCACCGTGCATGCGAATATGGAGGGAGTGGATTTTTCCCTGCAACCGCGTACGTTCAACATGCCCGAGGTGACGGTTACACCGGATGACAGTCTCGCACGCCTCATCGTGCATCGTACACGTCTCCGGCGCATCGAGCGCGAGAAGGATCTGACCTCCTGGTACAACCGCGCGCACAGCAAGGTGTATGCGCGCATCGACAGCACGCGGAATATGGATACCACGCTCGCCGCTCGCCTCACCGCGCATTTTCTGGACATCGGGGAAACGCAGACGGAGGGATGGCACAAGCGTCCCGACAAACACAAGGTACTGATTCACGCGCGGCAGCAGACGGATCTTTTCGAAGGAATCGGCAACACTATGCACAGCGGCTTCGCAGAGGCGAACTTTGCCGGCGAGGAAATAAGGCTCGGAGATAAAAGCGGTGCTTTCGCCGGACCGATTTCCGAGGAGGGACTCGAGGATGTCTACTGGTACAGCGTTGCGGGTATGGCGAAAGGCGAAAGGCGCGATATCTGGCGTATCCGCGTCCTGCCGAAGTCGGAGATGACCCCCGGGCTTTCGGGATACTATTACATTGAGGATTCCACCTGGTCCGTCACGCAGGTAGAGCTGGAATTCAATCCCGCGGCACGCGCGGTCTTCCTCCCGATGGCGGATTCCATCGTATTCCGTCAGCAATTCAGTCTCTACGAAGACCGCTTCTGGCTCCCGAGCGCCGGCAGCGTGTCCGTGCAGGCGAAGATGAATCTTATGGGAATGATTGTCTGGCTGGGAATGGAAGCCACGGCGGCGATCGCCGAATACAGGATCAACCCCGCCGGCATCGACAGCGTCTTCGACGACTACCGCATCGAGGTCCTGCCCGAAGCGGATCACGTCACTTCTGAGGATTGGGAACGCCGCCGCCTGCAGCCGCCGTCGCTGGTGGATGCCGACATTTACCGCATCTCCGACAGCATGGCCGTGATCGAGGCGCAGGAAAAGATGGCATATGGCGTGGGAGAAGTCATCAGCGGGAAGGAGCTCGAACAGGGCAGCATGCTCTGGGATGTGCCGGGCCTCGTCAGCATGCTCCGCTTCAACCGCGTCGAGGGATTCGCCCTTGCCGTTCCCTATGCCAGCGAGGACAAGGAAGGAACGATACGCCGGTATGCCGCGGAGATCGGCTACGGTTTTCTCGACCACCGATTCAAGGGTTCCGCCTCCGGGCGCTTTTCTCTCGGCGGACGCGATCCGTCCTTTCTCGCGCTCGAAGCATATCACGACCTGTCCCCGCTCTTCCACGACGACATGCTCTACGGTGAAATGGTGGCAACGTCGGCGGTGGTGTTCGGCCGGTATGACAAACGGGATTATTATTATCGCCGCGGTGGCGGATTAGGATGGAGCGCACATGCGCTGCCTTGGCTGGAAACGGACATCGGTGCAGCATGGACGGATTACGGATCCGCAGAGAAACATTCGGACTGGAGCGCCTTCGGGGAGGGTGTGTACCGCGAGAATCCGCCGGTGCAGGACGGCAGTGTTCTCTCCGCACGACTGTCGCTCAGCGGGGATTTCCGCTCGCGCATGCTGGATGTCGGACGCGTCAAGCGTGGGAGCAGGAGTCCATCTCAATTTCTTCCCTCTCTGGGCGTGGAGTATCGCAGGATGGATCTCGACGCCGGGAGCTGGGAAACGTGGATTCCACACATTTCGCTCTCAGGGTCGATCGGCTTCGGCCTCCTCGGCAAGGCAGACTATCGTCTTTCCTGGTCGCGGGCGACGGATCGCCTGCCGGTGCAAGGACTGCTCACGCTTCCCGGCAGCGAATTCGGCGTCACAACACCTCTGCGTTTTCGCACCGCGTTTGTCGGGGAGTTTGCTGGCGACGAGCGCGCGATGATCAACGTCGATCACAATTTCGGGAAGCTGCCGCTGTTGTGGATGGGACTGCCGGAAGGAAAATTCTACGCGGCGGAGATGTGGGAGCTGCATCTCTTCGCCTCGGCGGGATGGACGCACATGCATCCGGGCACAGCCGCATTGCTGACCCGTGACATCCACGAAGCCCGGTTGCCGCTCATCGAAGCCGGCATCGGCATCGACAGGCTGTTCGGCGTTATGCGCCTGGAATTCGGTCACCGCATTACCCATCGAGGCAGCGATTCTGACTGGTTCCTCGGTCTGGCGATCAATCCGTGAACACTCGCACGTGAATCAGAACAGGCACACCCACATTCGCCGGCGGTGAGGCGAAGGCGGGTGTGCCCGTTTTCTTTCTCCGTAATCTCCTTCAGAGTTTCTGCGTGAATTCGTCGAGCAGCGTCTTCAAGCTGGGCTCGCCGATCTCCTGCAGCTCGTACTGCACGCGCACGGCTTTCTTTTTGAACTTCGCCACGCGCTTGAGATCGATCGGCGTGCCGACGATCACGAGGTCACACGGCACCTTGTTGATCGTCGCGGTGAGATCCTTGATCTGCTGATCGCCGTAGCCCATGGCAGGCAGCAGGATGCCGATCTCCGGATAGATTTCGAAGGTCTTTTTGATCGTACCGACGGCATAAGGACGCGGATCGATGATCTCTCCTGCTCCGTATTTTTCGGCCGCCACCGTTCCGGCACCGAATTCCATCTCGCCATGGGTGAGCGTCGGACCGTCTTCCACCACGAGAACGCGCTTGCCGGCAATCTGTTCACCGCGTTCGACGATCAGTGGGCTCGCGGCGTCGACGATGCGCGCCTTCGGATTCACGCTGCGGATGTTCTGTCGTAATTCCAGCACATCCATCGGATCCGCACTGTCGATTTTGTTGATGATTACCACATCAGCCATGCGCAGGTTGGCCTCGGAAGGATAGTAGCTCAGCTCATCGCCCACGCGCAGCGGATCCGCCACGACGATATTCAGATCGGGTTTGTAAAACGGCATGTCGTTGTTCCCGCCGTCCCAGAGAATAATGTCGGCCTCCTTCTCCGCCTGCTCGAGAATCGCTGCGTAGTCCACTCCCGCATAGATGATGGTGCCGTTGACGATATGCGGCTCGTATTCCTCCATCTCCTCGATGGTGCATTTATGCTTTTTCAGATCCGCGATGGATGCAAAGCGCTGCACCTTCTGCCTGGCGAGGTCTCCGTATGGCATCGGGTGGCGGATGGCCGCGACCTTGAAACCCATGGCCTGCAGGATGTTCGCCACCTTGCGTGTGGTCTGACTCTTGCCGCTTCCTGTACGCACTGCAGTCACGGACACCACCGGCTTTTTGCTCGGAATCATGGTGTCTTTCGCACTGAGGATTTTGAAATGTGCACCGGCAGCTGTGGCACGCGAGCCGATGCTCATAACGCGCTCATAGGGAACGTCGCTGTATGAGAAGACGACTTCCTTGACGTTGTGCTTGACGATCAGCTTCTCGAGATCTGCTTCGTCCACGATGGGAATTCCCTTGGGGTAGAGCGTACCCGCGAGAGATGCAGGATATTTCCGTCCGGCGATGTCGGGGATCTGTGCCGCGGTGAAGGCCACAACATCGTACAGATCGTTGTCACGATATACCATGTTGAAATTGTGAAAATCACGGCCGGCGGCTCCGACGATAATCGTGGTGATGCGTTCTTTCTTGGCTGCCATGGATCACTCCATTGATCAGTTGGTGAGACAAAGAGAATTTATTTCGTTGTCAGTACTTTTTCGATACGCTCGAGCGCCCAGTCGATCACGTCCTTCGTGATCACCAGGGGCGGTGCAAAACGGATGATGTTTTCATGCGTCTCCTTGCAGAGAATACCCTCTTCTTTCAGGGCTTCCGTGAACGGCCGCGCCTTTGTCCCGAGCACCATGCCGATCCACAGTCCCCGTGCCCGCACTTCCGTGATGTGCCGCGAGTCGATGGCGCGGAGACGATCGGCGAAATACGCCCCCAGCTCCGCGGAGCGTTCGATGAGATGTTCCTCCTCGATCACTTCGAGCGCACGGACGGCCACGGCAGCACCCAGTGGGTTCCCGCCGAAAGTCGAACCATGCTCACCCGGATGGATGACGCCGAGAATGTCACGATCCGCAAGGATTGCGGAAACCGGGTAGAATCCGCCAGAAAGCGCCTTGCCGATGATGACGATGTCGGGACGGACATTCTCGTAATAGTGCGCGAACAGTTTGCCACTGCGACCGAGCCCTGACTGGATTTCATCACAAATGAACAGGATGTCGTGCTCGCGACAGATCTGCTCGACGCCCTTGAGATAGCCGTCCGGCGGAATCACCACACCGCCTTCACCCTGTATCGGCTCGATCATCACGGCACAGGTGTTCGGTGTGATTTTCGATTTCAAATCCTCCAGATCCCCGTACCGGTGCATCGGGAAGGCCTGCGTGCAATAGGGACCGAAACCCTTGAAGGATGCCGGGTCATCGGAGAAGCCGACGATGGTCGTCGTGCGTCCGTGGAAATTCCCGGAGGCGACGACGATTTCGGCGCTGTTTTCCGGGAGTCCCTTGACGTCGTACGCCCAGCGTCGTGCGGTTTTGATGGCCGTCTCCACGGCTTCGGCGCCGGAGTTCATGGGAAGGGACATCTCGTAGCCCGTCATGTCATGCAGTTTCTTGTAGAGCAGCGGAAGCCGGTCGTTGCGGAAGGCGCGGCTGGTCAGTGTCACGAGCCCCGCCTGCTCGATGAAGGTCTTGAGAATGGCCGGATGACAATGCCCCTGGTTGACAGCCGAATAGGCCGCCAGGCAGTCGAGGTACTTCTGTCCGTCGACATCCTCAACCCAGACGCCCTCCGCCCGGCTGACTACCACGTCCAGCGGATGATAATTGTGGGCGCCGTACTGTTCTTCGAGGGCGATAAACTCCTGTGTGTTCATGAATGCACACCTGCAATTGAAAGGTGAATGAAAATCGGTTATTCATTGTCGAGAAGCATGGTCAGCAGCGCCATGCGGACATATAACCCGTTCTGTGTCTGCCGGAAGTAGGCCGCGCGCGCGTCGTCGTCCACCGCGTGATCGATTTCCACCGACCGCGGCAACGGATGCATGATGATGGCATCATGCCGCATCTTCGCGAGAACGTCGTGATTGATGTTGTATGGTGTCAGGTCGATATCGCGTTCGGCGAGCCGCTCACGGTTGATACGCGTCTGATAGACCACGTCGACGTGCGAGATAATGCCCTCCGTACTGGTCGCCCGTTCGTAGGACACGTTGTGCTTGTCGAGATACTCCAGGATGTCGGCCTTGATCTGCATCTCGGGCGGAGCGATGAAGTACAGCTTCGTTCGGTCGAATTTCCCGAGCAGATAGGCCAGCGAGCGGGCTGTGCGTCCCTGATCCAGTGCTCCGATCAGTGCCACCGACAGTCCGTCGAGTGTATTGCATTCGCGATAAATCGTGTAAAGATCCAGCAAGGCCTGCGTCGGATGCTGCCCGCCCATGCCGTCGCCTGCGTTGATGATCGGAACGGGGGAAACAGCCGCAGCGCGTTTGGCTCCGCCCTCCTCGTGGTGGCGCAGGACGATGACGTCACAGTAATGTCCGATGATACGAATCGTGTCTTCGAGCTTTTCCCCCTCGACTTCGGAGGAGAATTCCATGGCATGCTCGGTGGAGAGCACGCGTCCGCCGATGCGGTACATGGCGGATTCGAAAGAGAAGCGCGTACGTGTGGAGGGACGGTAGAACAGCGTTCCCATGATGGCGTGTTCATAGTCGCGGGTCCCGCCGCGGCGCACGATGCGTTCCATGGACTTCGTCCGCTCGAACAGTTCCATGAGGAGGGGAACGGTGAACTGCTGCGATTCGACGACGTGAGAAAGTTTCATGCTGATCTCTGCGCTGCCTGTGCTACATGCGTGATGTGGTCATTCGGCGACGATGCGTGTGCCGTCCCGGCCGTCGAGGGCGTCGTTGAGGTATTCGTAGGAGGTGATGATCACTTCCTTGCCGCCGTTGTGGAGATATCGAATGGCGGACTCCACTTTCGGTCCCATACTGCCGGGCGGGAACTGTCCCTCGTCGGCGAGCTTTTGCAGTTCGTCTGCGGTGATGCGGTCCAATCCGCGCTGCGTGGATTTCTTGAAATCGACGTACACCTGTCTGGCGTCGGTGCTGATCACAAACAGATCCACAGTCAGCTCGGATGCGAGCAGAGCCGAGGCGCGGTCCTTGTCGATCACGGCTTCGGATCCCTCCACCCGGTTGCCGGGGTGTTCGATCACCGGAATCCCGCCGCCGCCGCAGGCGATAACGATCATCCCCTCATCCAGCAGATGCCGTATGATATGCTGCTCGAACACCTCCTTCGGTTCGGGAGAAGGGACGACGCGTCGCCAGCCGCGGGAGCTGTCCTCGACGATATCCCATCCCAGCGTCCGTTTCTTTCGCTCGGCTTCCTCCTTCGAATAAAAGGGACCGATCGGCTTGGTGGGATGTGTGAAAGCAGGATCATCGGGATCCACACGCACCTGTGTGAGGACAGTCAACACCGGGGTTGTAAGGTCCAGCTGCCGCAGTTCGAACTCCATCGCACGCTGCAGCAGGTAGCCGATTTCGCTCTGTGTCGTCGCGACGCACACGTCGAGAGGATGCGTATACACCTCCCGTGCGGCGCGTTCTGAACGCAGCAGGGCGGCTCCGACCTGGGGACCATTCCCGTGCGTAATCACGATGCGCCAGCCGCGCTTGACCATGCCCGCGAGGCTGCGGGCCGTGGCGTGGGCGTTGGCGAGCTGTTCGTCGATGGTGCCGCGCTCACCCGCACGAATGAGCGAATTCCCGCCGATGGCAATCAGTGCTGTACGGGACATCGGGCGCCTCTTACTTTTTCATCAGCTGATACATGATCGCCTTCTGTGCGTGCAGGCGGTTTTCCGCCTCGGGGAAGACGACAGAGTTCGGTGCGTCGATGACGCCGTCAGTGACTTCGTCACCGCGATGGGCGGGGAGGCAATGCATGAAGATGGCGTCGCTCTTTGCCCTGGCCATGAGGTCTTCATTGACCTGATACGGCAGGAAGATGCGGCGGCGTTCGGCGGCCTCGGCTTCCTGTCCCATCGACGCCCAAACGTCCGTGTACACGGCGTCGGCGTTCTTCACACCCTCGGCGGCATCATGCACCACTTCAATTCTCGCACCCGTGGCCTTCGCGTCCTCCACAGCGTGCTGGAATGCGATGAGATTCGGTTCGTAACCTGGAGGACATGCCACAGTGACATCCACGCCCAGCCGTGCGCCGGTGAACATCAAACTGTGGGCCACATTGTTGCCGTCGCCGACGTAGCAGAGCTTTCGTCCCTTGAAATCTCCCTTGTATTCCTTGATCGTGAGAAAGTCCGCCATGGCCTGGCAGGGGTGCGAGTAGTCCGTCAACCCGTTGATGATGGGGATGGAAGCGAATTCCGCCATGTCGATGACGATCTGATGCGCGAAGGTTCGGATCATGATGCCCTGCACCATGCGCTCGAGATTTTTCGCGACGTCGTAGACGGACTCCCGCTTGCCGAGATTGATTTCGGCCGGAGAGAGATAAAGGGAATAGCCGCCGAGTTGCTGGATGCCGATGTCGAAGGTGGTGCGTGTGCGCAGAGAGGGTTTCTCGAAAATCATTGCGAGGGACTGGCCCTTCAGCGCATCCGCATACTTCATGCGATCGGCTTTCATGTCGAGAGCGAGGTCAAATGTTGCGAGGATTTCCTCCTGGCTCATGTCGCGCACGGTCAGAAAATCTTGTGCTTTCATGTCTGCGTACTCCTGTCGGGCACTGTTGTGCCGTCATTATCTGATGAAACGTATTGGATGTCGAATACGGAAACGCGTGATGCATGTCGCGTCGAAGGGGGAGGGGAGCGTCAGATGGGAGCGTCCGTGCAGTAATGTTTGAACTGCAGGATCTTGCGAGAGCGCGTGGGGCAACGGTCATCCGCCTTCAGTGCGCAAGCGCTGCGATGCTCCGTATCAGGCAGTGTATGTCTGCTCCAGTGGCGGTACATAAGTCCTGAATTTCTTGAACGTTGGCCTCTGCCGGGCCTTCTACAAAGATGGGAAGCGGAATCGTGCCGAGCAAGGATAATCGGACAACGGTGTAAAAAATTCGAAGGAGCTTGAGAATAATGGCAAGATGGCAAAATGACACTATGGCAAAATCCCTATGGAATGTGACCATCTTCTAATCTTGCCATCTTGCCATCTTCCGAAATGCAGCTGCTGATCAGGATCATGAGATCTCAGCCGCCTGCGGTTTGATGCTCAAACCCAGTATGATCCCCAATACCACACTCCACACCGCGGCGAGGCCGATCTGGTACTCCGTGGGGAGGGCGAAGGTGACAGTGTGCGCAGGGATCCAGAACCATACGAGGGTCTTCAGAGCGGTTTCGATGCCGGCGAAGGACCAGCGCCGGAGGATGAGGTTGTCTTCGACGCGGTGGAAGTACATCATCTGCGGACCGAAGAACACATTGGTGAACACGGAGACGCTGAACGCCCAGCCGATGCCGGTGGAAAGCAAAGCGGGAAGCAGGCTGTGTTGGATCAATGCGGCAACGGCTCCCTTCATCATGGTGAAGCCGTACTTGATGACGATGCCCAGTAATGCCCAGGCGAGTACCTTACCGAGCATCTCCAGCGGGGAATTGGGGATGCCGATCTTCTTCGTTCTGATCGTATGGGATATGATTTCGCCCAGCGTACCGAGAATGCCGAACTGTATCGCGGCGGAGGTGAGCGGTTGTTGTGTGACCCAGGAGATGTACCAGTTCATATCGTCTTTGTGATTGTTCCAGATACAGGAAATAAAGATATGAAAATCGGGGGGGATTGTAACAGATTTCACAGAGGAATCAGAGCACAGATTGCCCCGGATTCATTCACAGATCCGCACAGATTGGTCTGAGCGAAAATACAATCCGTGGAAATCCATTAGTATGTGCCATCAGACAGATTGAGTTCGTAGATTCTGGTCTAAACAAAAACCAGCGACGGAACCGCAGGGAAGTCGA
>JAFGKR010000071.1 GCA_016928515.1 Bacteroidota bacterium
CCGACATCCTTGAAATCGCCGGATTTGATGACGGTTGTTTGGATACCGATCTTGTCGAGCAGCTCAGCAAAACTGGCGAACTCGGAAATGACCCCGATACTGCCGGTGATCGTTCCCGGATTCGAAACGACATAGGAGGCGGCACAGGCGATGTAATATGCGCCGCTGGCTGCCACCGATCCCATGGAGACCACCACGGGTTTCCCGTGCTTGCGGACGCGACGCACCTCTTCGTAGATTTCATGGCTGGGGACCACGCCTCCACCGGGGGAATCGAGCCGCAGGACGATGGCACGGACGGAGCGTCGCTGCCGGTATTTCCTGAGCTGACGAACAACGTCCTCCGCATCGAAGATGGGTTCCGCAATTTCGATGACTGCCACACGTTCACTGCTCGTTCCGCCCCAGTTATCTTCGTAGGAGTCCGTTTCCGGAGTGCTGACTGCCGTAGCGAGCATGAAAATCGCCATTGCGAGAATGATGAACCCCATCCCGGCGAAGGCGGCAAGAATCCCGATTATCCATTTTCCAGAAGAACTCATACGAACTCAATATCCAGTAACTTATTGAGGATCATAAAGTTACAAAAAACAATCTGCATTGTCAATCGCAATCACGCCCGTAACTTCCCAAACGGCAATTATCTACGGCGTTTTCTCCGATTATCGGAGCGAGGGGCGGACGCAGTGCACTTCGTCGGGCACAGAGGAATCTCTTCGTTGAATGTTGTATATTTAAAGATGGAAGAGATTCTGACCATTGTCGGGAGCGGATTGCTCGCTTTTCTCGTCGGGTCGTTCCCGACGGCCTATATTCTTGTCCGTAGGAAGAGCGGGAAGGACCTCCGGAAAGAAGGCAGCGGAAATATCGGCACGCTCAACGCATTTGAAGTGACCCGTTCCCGCGTGATCGGGGCCGGTGTGCTGCTGATCGACCTCGTGAAGGGAGCGATACCCGTCTTCCTGGTGTATTCGCTGCTCGGCGATGTTTTCCTTCCGGCATCCGCAGCACTTATCGGGACCGTCCTCGGGCATAATTATTCCCCTTGGATCGGCTGGAAGGGTGGACGAGGCCTCGCTCCCGCCGCCGGGGCCACCCTGGTCTACAATCCCCTTCTTCTTGTCATTTGGGTCATCTTCTGGCTCGCAGCTTTTGCGAAAACACGAAATGTGCATTTCGGAAATATCTCTGCGACATTACTCTCTCCCTTGATCGTGCTGCTCTTCCCGGAATTGCTGCAGAGCATGAGTCTCTTCACACCGGCGAGCCCATCCTTCCTTCCGGCTGTGGCGGTTATGCTGTTCGCGCTCATTTTCCTCAAGCATATCGATCCGTTCCGTCAGCTGATCGAACGGTACAGGAAGTCACCAACCAGGTCATAAGGATATTGTTTATGCATTTCTCCACATCAATCCGCAACCTTATTCTGACTGTTACGCTTTTTCTGTATTCGGGAACACTGCAGTCCTGCGATACGGATTCGCAACCACGGGTTGCAGAGATGAATCCGGAACGTGCGACCTCAAAGGTCGCCGTTGGGGAGGATGAGATCTCCAATTCCCGGCGAAACGCAATCACTCGCGCCATTGAAATTGTGAGTCCGGCTGTCGTCGGTATCAATGTCACCGAGTTGCGTGAGCGCCGGGTGGACCCGTTTTTCCGTCTGTTTTTCGGTGAGCAGATCTACCGCACGCAGAGTGTCGGAAGCGGTTTCATCATCTCGGAAGACGGATATATCATCACCAACGACCATGTCGCGGGACGCGCACAGGAAATTTCCGTCACGATGACCGACGGTAGCAAACATCCCGCGAAGCTCATCGGGACCGATCCTGTAACGGATCTCGCGTTGATCAAGATCGACACTGACAGGAGCCTCCCGTACCTGAAACTCGGAAACTCCGACGATGTGATCGTCGGAGAATGGAGCATCGCCTTTGGGAATCCGTTTGGCCTGTTCTCCGCCAGCGCGAAACCGACCGTCACGGTCGGTGTGATCAGCGCAACACAAGTTTTTCTCGAGCAGCGCGAGGGACGGGTGTACCGGAATATGGTGCAAACCGACGCGGCCATCAACCAGGGCAACAGTGGTGGTCCACTCGTCAACAGCGATGGCGAGGTCATCGGGATCAACACCGTGATCTATACCCCCAATGAGGGGAATATCGGTCTGGGATTCGCCGTTCCGGTCAATCGTGCGAAACTCATCGTCAGATATCTCCGTGAGGATGGTGAAGTGGATCGCGGATTTTCTCCCGGATTTCGGGTGCAACTCGTCAATGAGGCCATTGCGCAAGCATACAATCTCGAAAAAGTTGAAGGAGTCATCGTCACGCAAATTCTCGATCCGAAGGGTGTCGCCCGGAAATCGGGTCTGGAAGTTGCCGACATCATTCTTTCGGCGAACGGAGAGCCGGTGTTTTCCATCCAGATGCTCGACAGTCTCATCCGGTATGCGATACGAGGGGAATCGATACGGCTGGAGGTGCTGCGAAAAAATCGGATCCGAACGATTGATCTCGTACTCGAATAGAGAGGCATCGCATGATTCAGCGCTATACCCGTCCACAGATGGGAACCCTTTGGACAGATGAAGCGAAATTTCAGACCTGGCTCGAAATCGAGATCGCCGCATGCGAAGCACAGGCCGAACTCGGACTTGTTCCCAAGGATGTCCTGCCGGACATCAGGGAACGTGCCGACTTTTCGGTCGACCGCATCAACGAGCTGGAGAAGACGCTCAATCATGACGTCATTGCTTTCCTGACGAATGTCGCGGAGAACGTGGGCGAGGCATCACGCTTCATCCATCTGGGACTGACTTCCTCGGACGTGGTCGATACGGCACTGTCTGCAATGACACGCAGGTCCGGATTGCTTCTGCGCGAAGGTATCACCGGTCTTATCGATGTGTTGGCTGCACGTGCGAGAGAGCATCGCTACACACCTATGATCGGCCGTACGCACGGAATTCACGCGGAACCGATGACCTTCGGATTGAAGATGGCGCTCTGGTACGAGGAAATGAAGCGCAATCTCGAACGTCTCGACCGTGCGATCGAGAGGATTTCATACGGGAAAATCTCGGGTGCTGTCGGGACCTATGCCAATATCGATCCGTTTGTCGAGCGCTTTGTCTGTCAGAAATTGGATTTGCAGCCCGCTCCGATCTCAACGCAGATTCTGCAGCGCGACCGCCATGCGGAATTTCTTTCAACGATTGCGATTATCGGTGGATCGCTCGAAAAGTTTGCAACGGAGATCCGTCACTTGCAGAAAACGGAAGTGCTCGAAGTGGAGGAATTTTTCGCGAAGGGGCAAAAGGGCAGTTCTGCAATGCCGCACAAGCGAAATCCGATCACCTGCGAGCGCGTTGCCGGTATGGCACGACTGCTGCGCGGATATGCACTTGCCGGTTTCGAGGATCAGTCCCTGTGGCACGAACGTGACATCACACATTCTTCTGTCGAACGGGTCATCCTGCCGGATGCGACCATCGCGCTGGACTACATGCTTGCGAAGATGACACATATCGTCGAGAACTTCTTCGTCTATCCGGAAAACATGCTGCGTAACCTCAACGGGACGCGCGGGTTGATCTTTTCCCAGCAGGTCCTGCTTGCTCTCACGCGGAGCGGGATGTTGCGCGAGGAAGCGTATTCGATCGTGCAGGAGCATGCGATGCGTGTATGGAAAGAGGATATCCATCTCAGGGAACTTGTCATGAAAGACGAGCGCATACGCAGCCGGCTCCCGGTAGAGGATATAGACGCGTGTTTCGATGTCAGTCGCGGCACACGGCATGTCGATATGATTCTGGAACGTCTCGGATTAGCCTGAGCATTCGCACCCTGTCTCACCGGCCGAGATGCGGGTGTGCAGCGGATATCCGTGTTCACGTTGGGCCTGTCTGGCAATGCCCTGGTTTTCGCCAATCGAAGACCAGGGCATTGCTTTTTCCCATTAATTTTTATTAATCCGCGGTTCAGTCAGCCGAAAGAATCCCCACCTATCTTACCTGCAACAGTACCGCGTCCGGAGGAACCGGAGCGGTTCTTCATCCCCGCTTAAAGCAGGTAGATGGAATGATCGGATCACAAAACAGGCTGGTGTTACTCTTCCGGACACGCGACCGCATCCTTGGCATCCCGGTCGATGTCATTCAGGAAGTCCTCCCGGCTTTCGAGATGGTACACACTCCGGGATTGCAGGAGACAATGGCAGGGTTCATCAGCTTGCGTGGTCACATCATGCCGGTTTTCGACGGTGCCCTCCTGATCGGCCTGCCGAGGACTCGACTTCGTCCTTCACACAGATTCCTGGTTGTACGGGGTGCGGAAAAACCATGTGCCATACTGGTCGAGCATATCGACGATATCGTCGAAACGTCGGAACCGCCGTTCACGGAAAAGGAGCATCCGGCTCCGGGAAAAACGTTCATCGACAGTGTGATCATGCACAACGACGCCGTGGTATTCATTCTGAATATGAACCGGCTTCCGGAAGCAGGGCAATCGCTTGAGACAGCAGGTGTGTTCACGACTGATCCGTCTCGCACGACTGATCCGTCTCGCACGACGGGAGTGCGGCAGGTCGATTGTTCGTTGACGCCCATGTCGGCTGAACGGAGGGAAACGCTCACATGAAAGAAAAAGATCTTCTTCAACAGACCGACCGAAACATCATTCTGGAGGCGGCACTGTTGCGCATAGAGCAGGTGCTCGGATTGCGCTACAAGCAGCATCAATGGAGCGATCTGCTTCGCCTGCTGAAGCCTGCGGCCAGTGAATTGGGATTCAAGGACGTTCCGTCCTGTGTCGCCTGGATCGCGCGTGATGAACTCGACGATGATGCGGTACGGGTTCTCGGAAAGCATCTCACGATTGGTGAGTCATATTTTTTCCGTGAAATCATCGTATTCTCTTTGCTCAAGGAGCATGTCTTCCCGGAAATCATTGCGCAGAAGGAAAAATCCGGAGCACGAAGCATCCGGATCTGGAGTGCTGGATGCAGCACGGGCGAAGAGGTCTACTCCGTCGCAATACTTCTCGATTCCCTGCTCCAGGATAGAAGTGACTGGATGATTTCGGTACTCGGTACGGACATCAATCCCGCCGCCATCGAACGCGCGCGGGAGGGTCGCTACCGCGAATGGTCATTCCGTGATATCCCCGCCGGTATCATCCAGTCGAACTTTGAGGGTGCCGATGACGGAAAACTCGAGGTCGCGGAGCGTATTCGCGAAATGACGGATTTCCAGTTTCTGAATCTGGCCGGCTCACATACTCTGTATCCGGGCGGATTCGATCTCATCCTCTGTCGAAATGTGCTGATGTATTTCACAAGACCGAAAATCCAGCACATTGTCCAGGGTTTCCGACGATCAGTGATCGATCGGGGTTGGCTCATCCCGAGTCTCACGGAAACAACGTTGATCAACAATCCGGGATTTGAGGGAGTGCGATTCGGTGAGGCCACGCTGTTCAGAAAGCAGGGAAGAATCAGTCATATCCTTTCCCTGCGGAAGACGACACAAGAGGAAAAGGACGATGCTGATCCCCCTGCGCCGTCTGCGCCATCGATTCCAACGCAGGCTCCCACCGCATCTTCCTCAGCTTTCACTGCGCCGTCATACCGTCCTCAGGAAGCAGATACGCTACCCCTGCGGAAATCGACAGGTACCGCACTCGCCGAGTTGACCGTAGACGTGCTACCTCAGACCGCACGCGTCCCAGGTGTGGAGCCGCACAAACGCGATATGCTCCTTCGGGAAGCCCAGGGATATGCGGATCACGGGGATCTATCAGCAGCGCACAACATTGTGCAGGAAGTTGTGGAGACGGATAAAATGAATCCGCAGGTGCGGTTCATTTTCGCGACCATCCTTCGCGAGATGGGGGAGACGTCTCTCGCCATGCAGGAATTTCATCGGGCGCTGTACCTCGATCACGGATTCATTCCTGCCCATTTCGCTCTCGGAAGCCTGTACCGACATCTGGGAGAAACGCAACGGGCGCGGCGGCATTTCCGGAACGCACTGCAGTTGCTCGAGGCCTGTCGGGACAAGGATGCCACCGTCGAATCCGCGGAGATCAGCGTCCGCAGAATGATCGAGATCGTCAAAACCATGCTCCGTGAACTCTGATGCGTGACAGGAACATAGCGCCGTCGCAGGAGAATCCCTGGTCCGAAATCCACGCGATGCTTCAGCGTGTTCGTGCAGGATTCGAGCAATCTCCTGATTCCCTGAGCAGCGCCGATGAAGAAATTCTGCGCCGTCGTGCCCGCGAGTACGCACGGTCCGGCGAGACCGGATGCAATGTCGAACAGGATCTGCAGGACGTGCTCTTGTTTTCACTGGGCAACCGCAACTATGCTGTTCCCTGCAGTATGATCGAGGAAGTGCTTCCCATGCAGAATCTGGTCGCGCTGCCACAGACCAACAGGGCGATTCTCGGAATTTCCAGTCATAGAGGTGTTCTGTTCGCTGTCGTGGATATCAAGCGTGTGTTGCATATTCCTGCCTCCGATCTCACGACCATGCATCGTGTCGTGATGCTGCGCCATGAGAAGGTGCATATCGGGATTCTTGTGGATGGCGTGCAGGGTATGGACAGTTTTGATCTCAGCAGACTCAGGGATCTCCCTCGTGAACTGAGCGAACAAACGCGGCGCTTCCTCCGCGGAGTATCTGAAAATGAGGTTCTGCTCGTCGATGCCGTCGCGCTTCTCCGGGCAATGACTGCGACAGAAGCAGGCAACGGACGCGGCGTGACCGTGTGAACAGAGTGCGAACATCGATCAACAGGTGGTCATATGAAATGGTTTATTAATCTGCGAACAAAGTACAAGCTGTTCATCGGCTTCGGCATCGTGATCGTTTTTCTGCTCGCACTGATCGGCATCGACAACCTGCAGTCCAACCGCTCACTTGTCGAGTATGAATCCATTCTGGATACCCAGATTCCACTGAATCAGTCCGGCAGTGACCTCCTCAACGATCTGATGCGTGAGCGCGTCATCTTTGGCGAGCTGATGAGTTACTCGGGACCGACGGGTGGCGGACCCGATTTTGCTGATCTCAAGGAGCAGTTCCTGCAGCAGCAGAGAAAGGTGGGTATGTCTCTCGCACGAACGCGGAACCATTTCGAGGAAAGCAAACCGGATCATTCTTCTGAGGAAGTGGCTTCGAGTTATGCCAACACACACAAGCAGTTTCTGAAAATATCCCGTATCCACGATTCCTTCCAGGAACTGGCAGCATCCAGTCTCGCGATCATTGAAAGCGGAAGCACAGAGCCTTTGAGGAATCTGGGGGCGTCGCTCGACGAAAACGCAATGGCCTTTTACGGTGCCATCGACCTTTTCGCCTACGAACTGAAGAACCTGTATGAGGTTTCCAAGAAACAGCTCGAGAACATCGAAAACACCGCGATTGTGGCACGCATAGCGATTTTCAGTATCGGTATTGCACTGGTGATTTTCTTTGCGACCGTCATTTCACGGCTGATCTCCAGGCCGCTGAGTGATGCAACGGAAATCGCCGATCGTCTCGGGCAGGGGGATACGACGGTTCCGATCCGTACCGATCGCCATGACGAGGTCGGGGAACTGCTTATCACACTCGAGAAATTGCGGGCGAACAGTGATCACGAGGCGCAGGTCGCCGCGCGCATCGCGGATGGCGATCTGACCGTCAGGATCACGCCCCTCTCTGATAAGGATGTGCTCGGGAAGGCACTGTCCACGATGGTGGACCGCCTGCGTTCCCAGATTCGTGAGATGATCGAGGGCATCAATGTTCTCGCATCGGCGACGGCGGAGCTTTCTTCCACCATGGTGCAAATCGCCGCCGGTGCACGCGAAACCGCTTCAGCCGTGAACGAAACCGCCACGACATTGCTCGAAGTGAAGCAGGCATCCCAGCTCTCCAATCAGAAAGCGAAGACGATTTCCGACGATACGCAGCAAACGCTTCGCGTGTCACGGGATGGTGTCGACTCCATCGAGAAGAGCATCCTGAGCATGGAGAACATCCGGGAACAGATGCGCGGAATAGCTGAAAGCATCATAAAGCTCAGTGAGCAGAGCCAGGCCATCGGAGATATCGTGACGTCGGTCAACGATCTTGCGGAACAATCGAACATTCTCGCAGTGAACGCCGCAATCGAAGCGGCCAAGGCGGGCGATTACGGAAAGGGATTTACGGTTGTGGCCAAGGAGATCCGGAACCATGCCGAGCAGTCGAAACAGGCCACCTCGAAAGTTCGATCGATCCTCGTTGATACACAGAAAGCCACCGCCTCGGCAGTCATGGTCGCTGAACGCGGTACAAAACTTGCAGAAGACGGTGCGCAGCTCTCCTCGGTATCCGGAAGAGCAATACAGACCGTTATGAGTGGCATCAATGAAACCGCGGAATCCATGCTGCAAATCTCTGCGTCCGCCAAGGAGCAGGTCGCGGGACTCGATCAGGTCACCACTGCGATCCAGCACATCAAGGCGGCCAGTGAACAGAACGTCGAGTCGATTCACCAGGTGGAATTGACCGCACAGAATCTCAAAGAACTCGGAACGCGACTGCAGCGTTTCGTCGAACGCTACAATCTCTGATCAAATGTCAGCGCAAACGGGACCGTGATGGACGAAGAATTCCTCCTGAAACTCCGAGAAGCGTTTGCGATCGAGGCGGACGAGCATTGTCGCACGATCAGCAAAGGATTGGCCGATCTCGAACAGGCCGTGGAGGGGGAGACGCAGCCGCTCCTCGATATGATTTTCCGGGAGGCACACAGCCTCAAAGGGGCGGCGCGCGCCGTGAACCGGGGAGATGTCGAAGCCCTGTGCCAGGCCATGGAGGGGGTGTTCTCCATCTGGAAAAAGGATGCTGCTTCTGTACTGCAGGAGCATTTCGCGACACTCGGTGATGCACTCGTACTGCTTGATGAACTGCTCGCTTCCGACGATGAACGCTCCCCGGCGAGCGAGCCACTTGCTACATGCATCGAGAACATCAAACAGTTGATCTCTGCGAATCGAAATCCGGCGGGTAGCGCATCCCCGCCACCGTGTCCATTTCCGGAGCAACGTGTCGATCGCCCGCTTCCTGAGTACGCGAAAACCGCTTCGTCAAATGATGGAGCTTCTTCGAGTGCCTCCCCACAGCTTGCTCCGCCTCTGTCTGCAATGAAAACGGAACCAAGGCACCCGTCTGTCAGGACTGTTGGCGCAGGGACGGAAGGCGCCGTCTCATCGTCGCGAGATACCATCCGTGTCCCGGTTTCGGAGCTGGAGGCATTGTATCGTCAGACGGAAGAACTGACCACGGTCAAGTTCATGATCGGGCGCTCGGCGTCGGATCTGAAACTCATCGTCGAACAGTGCAGAGAATGGCTGCGGGAATATCAGAAACATCGGCAACAGTCACTCGAGAAATGGGATAGCATCAAGGGAACGGTACGCGACACGGCGTACTTCATCGATCAATACGAACGGCTCCTGCACTTTGTCAAGTGGAGCGCACGTCAGATCGAAGGTATGCAGACAGCAGTGGTGAAAGGCATCGAGGACGGGAGAAGTACAATGTATGTCATGGAATCGATGTCGGATTCCATGCTCGATCAAGCTAAGCAATTACTGCTTTTGCCTTTTGCGATTCTCACGGATACGCTGCACCCGATGGTGCGCAAGCTGGCCCGTGATCTGGAAAAACGGGTGCGGTTCACAGTGCAGGGAGAAGATATTCGCATCGACAAGAGAATCCTCGAGGCGCTGAAGGATCCCATGGTTCATCTGCTGCGCAACAGCCTCGATCATGGTATCGAGGATGCCGGAACGCGAAGGGAGCGCGAGAAGCCGGAGGAGGGAAATATCCGGATCACCATTTCGATTACCCGCGATAATCGGATTGAAGTACGAATCGAAGATGATGGAGGAGGAATCGATGTCGAGGCTGTCAGGCAAAAAGCCGTTCAGGAAGGGATTGTCAGCAGCGAGGAAGCAGAAGCGCTGACCGACAGGGCGGTCCTTGATCTGATCTTCCACTCCGGATTGTCTACCAGCCAGATTATCACGGATATCTCGGGACGCGGTATCGGATTGAGTGTTGTGCGTGAGAATATCTCCGCACTGGGAGGTGAGATCGAGGTCCGATCCAAGCGTGGAGAAGGGAGTGTATTCATCCTTTCGTTGCCGACATCGCTGTCCAATGCTCGTGGCGTTCTCGTCCGGAGTTCCGGCAGGATGTATATCGTGCCGCTTCAGCATGTGGAGCGCGGATTCATGATGCATCGTGAGAACTATTCGGAGTTGGACGGTATACCCGTCATCAACCACGGAGAACGGATCGTAACTGTTCAACGTCTCGAAAACATTCTGCAAGTCCCCTCCGTCGGACAGCATGAAGAGTCCTCCAATGCGTCGATTCTGTTGCTCAAACTGGGATCGGAGCTTCTCGGAGTGGAGGTGGATGAAATCCTCTGGGAACAGGATGTCGTGGTCAAGCCGTTACCGCCACCCGTATCCCGTGTCATATCCGTCGCAGGTGCCAGTCTTCTCGGAACAGGTGAATTGGTCCCGGTGCTGCATATTCCTGATATCTTCGAGATGGCACGCCGGACGTTCACACATGAACCCATCGATCGTACAGTCGCGGGAGAACGCGCATCCCGGAAACTGCTCATCGTGGATGATTCCATTACTTCGCGCGTTCTGCTGCACGATATCCTCATGTCATCAGGGTACAAGGTTCTGACCGCAGTCGACGGTATCGATGCACTGACCTCTCTCCGAGAAGAGGATTTCGATCTCGTCGTCACGGATGTGGAAATGCCGCGGATGAACGGCTTCGAGCTGACGGAGAGCATCCGGCGTGATGAAAAGCTGCATACCCTGCCTGTCATTCTCGTCACCGGACTGGAATCGCCGGAAGACAGGGAGCGGGGGTTCGATGTCGGTGCTGATGCCTACATCATCAAGAGCAGCTTTGATCAGAGCAATTTAATCGAAGTGATCGAACGGTTGCTCTGATGGTCGAAGTATTTGTCATAGCGCAATCAGCAGAACGTGCACAGCGAATTCACGATCTATTCTCGTCCGTGAGCGATATTCACATTGCTCATCTCTGTTTCGAAGACAGCGCTTATCTCAAACGGCTTTCCGAGTCTCATGCGCACATTGTTGCCATAGACGCCGGATGCGAACAGGCGGAAGTGCATCGGGTGACAAAAGAAATTATGCGCGTCCATCCTATCCCTGTCGTAATCCTCGTCGAGCAGGACAGGCAGAAGGCAACGGCGCCGCTGATTGCGGCATTGGACGCGGGCGCCCTCACGGTGATCCCGCTGCCCGGTCATGATGACGCAGTTGAATCTGCGGATCTCCTCCGTGATCTGGGTAGAAATCTCCGCCTGATGGCGGAAGTGAAAGTCGTCCGTCGCTGGGACGGTGCTCGTTTTGAATCCCTTCAACGCATCCTGCACCCCGTCCATGATACGGCTGCTGACGGCACGCCGGCAGAAGTGATCGCCATGGGAGCATCCGCGGGGGGGACGAAAGCGCTGCAGGAGATTTTCCGCGATCTCCGGGAAGATTTTCCACTGCCGATTTTCGTTGTGCAGCATATTGCGAAAGGATACATCCGTGGTCTGGCGCGATGGCTCGATGAGCAAACCAGACTCCAGGTCAAGATCGCCGAGGACGGAACGATGCCGCAGTCGGGCACGATCTATCTCGCACCGGACGATTATCACTTGACTGTCGCCGGAGATCGTCGTATTCTTTTGTCAGCTGAAGAGAGCACAAACGGATTCCGCCCTTCGATTGCCCAGTTGTTTTCCAGTGTCGCACGGACCTATCAGTCCAAAGCTGTTGCCGTACTGCTTTCTGGGATGGGCAACGATGGTGCAGCGGAAATGCGACGACTCTACGATCTTGGAGCGTTGACCATTGCCCAGGACAAGGAGACATCTCTTATCCATGGAATCCCGGGTGAAGCGATCAAACTCCAGG
This sequence comes from Bacteroidota bacterium, assembly GCA_016928515.1. Taxonomy (GTDB): domain Bacteria; phylum Bacteroidota; class Ignavibacteria; order SZUA-365; family SZUA-365; genus BM516. The sequence continues at coordinate 12,010 of JAFGKR010000071.1, forward strand.
CAGCCCGTTTCATTCTTCCGATACAGGAAATCGGAACAGCCCTTGAAGCTGCGGCCGCGCGAAAATGTATCTCATTGGAATAGCCGGAGACAGAGTATACACTCACGGACACACGATCATCGATGACGACAGGAATTGAAATACTGGTTGTGGAAGACAGTCCCACCCAGGCACTGAAACTGAAGTATATCCTGGAAAAGCAGGAGTATTCGGTTCGTCTCGCCGTGAACGGAAGGGAGGGCCTGGAAGCCATCCGCGTACGCCGTCCGACGCTCGTGATTTCCGATGTGCTTATGCCGGAGATGGACGGCTATGAATTTTGCACAGCGATCAAGACGGACGATGATCTGAAAAACATCCCCGTCATCCTGCTCACCACGCTTTCCGATCCGCAGGACATCATCCGCGGGCTGGAGAGCGGTGCAGACAACTTCCTGAATAAGCCCTACAGTGAAGAGGCACTGCTTTCGCGCATCAAGTACATCCTCATCAACCTGGATGTCCGCTCACGCATGCGCACGGGGATGGGAATCGAGATCTACTTTGCGAATAAAAAGCACTATCTCACCTCAGAACGCATTCAGATTATCGATCTGCTGCTCTCCACGTACGAGAATGCAGTGGAGAAGAATGCCGAGTTGGAGAAAATGAACAAGAAGCTGCGGATGATGCAGGAGGAACTGGAGAAAAACAATGACCAGCTCAAGCTACTCAACGAGCAGAAGAACATGCTGCTCGGCATGGCTGCGCACGATCTGCGAAATCCGCTGTATCTGATCGAGGGATACAGCGATTTCCTCGTCAAAGACAAATCGGAGAATCTATCCGATGAGCAGAGGACCATTCTATCCGCGATTCAGTCCAGCAGCGCCTTCATGGTGCAAATGATCAACGATTTGCTCGACGTGCACAAGATTGAGACCGGAAAGCTGGATCTGAATCTTGAGAAGCATACGTTCCAGAGTGTCCTCGATGCCGTCCTTGAGCGGCTCGCATACTCAGCCGAAAAGAAAGGAGTGGAAATCGATATCACCCGACCGGACACTCTTCCGGAATTCCTTTTCGATGCAGCGCGAATCGAACAGGTGGTATCGAATCTGGTCGACAACGCCATCAAGTTCTCCTTCACGGGCGCCATTGTGGAGATCCGCTACCAGTTCAGCGAGGAAGAGATGGTATTTTCCGTCCGTGATCATGGTCCCGGTATCCCGGAGAAGGAGATCGATCGTCTCTTCAAGCCTTTCAGCACAACCAGCGTGAAGCCGACCGGGAATGAGCGCAGTACCGGTCTCGGGCTGGCGATAGCGCGAAACATCATCGACCGGCACGGGGGCAGAATCTGGGTGGAGAGCGAAGAGGGGAAGGGATCGATCTTCAGTTTCTCCCTTCCGGTCCGTCACATGAACCCGGCCGAAACAGACTTGCGGGACGCGTTTTCCTCGTGAGACTTGCAAGTTTTGTGCAGTTACATTAAACTGATCGCTGATTCTGAAACACATTACCGGCTGCCATGCGCATACTCATCGTAGAAGATGAACTCAAGGTTTCCCAGTTTCTCCAGAAAGGATTCGAAGAGGAGCTGTTTTCCGTTGACACCGCCCTTGACGGTGAAAAGGGGCTGTTCATGGCTCTCACCGAGAGCTATGATGTCATTATCCTTGATCTCATGTTGCCAAAGAAGAACGGTGTTGACGTTCTCAAGGAACTGCGGAAGGAGAAAACCACTCCCGTTCTCGTACTGACAGCCAAGGGACAGCTGGAGAGCAAGGTCGAAGTCCTCAACATCGGGGCGGACGACTATCTCACCAAGCCGTTTGCTCTCGCTGAATGTATCGCCCGAGTCCGCTCACTCCTCCGTCGGGCCCAGATGGACAAACCTTCCAACGTCCTCGGTGCGGATACGCTCGAGCTCGATCAGATTCAGCATGTCGTCAAGCGTGACGGCAGGGTGATTGATCTCACGGTCAAGGAGTTCAAACTGCTGGAATACCTGCTGCGCAACAAAAACACAGTCCTTACCCGTTCCGCGATCATAGAGCACATCTGGGAGATCACCTTCGATACGGGGACGAACGTGCTGGATGTCTACATGACCCGA
>JAFGKR010000345.1 GCA_016928515.1 Bacteroidota bacterium
ATGTAAAATGCCGCCTGCGTGCCTTTGCCCGAAACATCGCCGATCACGACACCGAGCTTGCCCGGCGATAGCTCCATGAAATCGTAGTAGTCGCCGCCGACCTCATGGGCAGGAACGCAGTGCGAGGCGATATCCAGTCCCTCGACCACCGGTTCTTTCTTGGGAAGGAAACTCATTTGCACATCGCGCGCGATTTCCAGCTCGCGCGACAGCCGCTGCCGCTCGGAGATATGTCGCTGGAAACGCGGCGCGATGCGCTCGAAATCCACGACACGGTCTTTTGTCGCAAGCGTGGCGATGCCATAGAGGATGAGCGCTCCCGCTCCGGCCAGAAGGAGAATGCCGTCGGAATAGTACGCGCTGTTGCCCGGGAGCAGGAAAACCATTCCTTCCTGGAGAACGGAGAGTGTGATCATCGCCGTCAGCGTGGTGATCACGTCACTGAGGATGAAGAGCAGGACAAGCAGGAACAGCACGGGGAGGAGGACGCCCCAAGCTTCCGGCAGCGGCACCAGGTTCGGGATGTCGATCAGAGTGAGCGGCACGGCGGCTGCGAGCGCAAGCAGCAATGGCTGGCGGATGTACGGGCGAAGGAAGGACACGAAAAAAATGATAAAAAACGCGGCGCCGGCAAGGTTGGCGATAACGCTTTCTCCGAGCAGGAAGAGGGCGGGAGACGGGGCCGTCAGATAACTCATGCCATCGGAACTGCGCTCGAGCAGCCAGACCGGATGCCACGTTCCGATCAGCCACGATGCGCAGAGAGCGACGAGAAGCAGGACCGCGCCGGCCACGAGTCCCGTCAGCAGCGACATGCCCAGCCGTGCGTGCAGGAGATGCCCGGAGGTCAGGAGATCGAAGGAGATGAACTTCTCCTTCCACGTTTCCCTGCCGACGGATTCGCTGACCGCCCAGAGAACGACGAAGCCGGCCCAGACGAACGTCGTGCTGGCGAGCAGAACCAGCAGCAGCATGGCCATGTTGTCCATCTGATGCGAAACCTGCATCATGATCCATATACCGAACAGAATGCCGCCCAGCGTGCTGATGACCATGGCGGATCGGAAGCCGATCTCATAGGCGCGCATCCGGCGGAATCCCGCCACGGCGAGCAGGATGCCGAGCGCGATGTACAGCACGACCTCGAAGATTTCCGCCAGGCTGGTGTCCTCGTCCCCATCGCCGGATGCCATGGACCGGTATGTGCTGGTCAGCGAAACGGGGAGATTGCCGGCCACCGTCACCGCGACGTCCACCGAATCCGCGAGCGCCGCATCGCAGACGGTCCAGGAAAACACGTGGTCCTTTCGTTCCGGTTTTTCCGTGCCGGCGTACCTGATTCCGCGGAAGGAAAACGCACCCTGGAGGCTGTCCGGCAGTTCCGCGACGGCAGCCAGCGGACCAAGGATGGCGGGACGAGTGTGACCGAGCAGGATACGGCGCATGTGCTCATATGCCTCCTGCGGCGACAGTGACGGCAGGACGAGCGAATCGGTCACGGGCATCGCATACTGCAGCAGCTTCTCGTCCATGTCGAAGCGCATCCCGATGTCGCCATGAATCATGCGACGGATTTCCTGTTCGTCAGGCTGCGATCCGAAGTGTATTGCGCTGCTTTCGCCTTCCCTTTTGAGAACCTGCACGTTCCATGCATGGGCGGGAATATGACGGCGAAGCTCGCGATTGCCGCCTGATATTCCATGACGGGTGTAGGTGCGTTTCAAGAGATCCGCGTCAGAGACCAGACCGATGCGCAGATCATGGCGGACGGAATCGAGTCCGAGTGCGGAAAGAATGCGGTGTGTGCTCTGCCGGACATCCTTTTCGCTGCTGTCGAGTCTGAGTCCGCCGAGAGGGTGAACGGACGGATACAGCAGCATCACGCAAACGCCGGCTGCGAAACCGCTGAGGATCAGCAGGATGAGGCGGGAGTACCGATGTTTCGGGGGCGTCGACAGGTTCATCCCTGCTCCGTTCAGTGTCGGGAAAATGCACGGCGGTGCAACTGTCGCCTTTTTTCTGCGTATCATTCCAATATACACATGACTGGCGCGGACAAAACGCTGCATCGCTTCCGCCGGCAGCGAGAGGAAGGAGTCTCCATTGGCAAAGATGCGATTTTTTCCTGATTTTTATATCCTGAATTGGCGTGAGCGGGTGAAGGAGAAAATGTGCATGTTTCCCTGACCGCGGTGCTCCGATGAAAAGCCGTTTCGATGCCATATCGCCCCGCTGGATCCGTGTGATCTACACGGTCTTCGCCGCCCTGGTACTCGCCGTCACGACGTACAATTTCCTGCATATGATGTTCTGGCGCGTTATGAGCAACGACCAGTGCCGCTGGCAGCAGATCTTCAGCGATACAACACGCGTCCATGTCGGCGGAGTGGAAAAGGGAACGTCCGCCGCCGAAGCGGGACTCCTAAACGGGGATATCCTTCTTGCGATCGACAGTCAGCCCGTGAAGATCAGCGAATCCGCGATGGACCGGCTGAACAGCGTTCCGCCTGGCGACAGTCTGCTGTTGCGCATCGAGAGGGATCGCCGGGAGCGTACGCTCCGCTACGCGCGGGCACCGAACGAAGACAGCATCCCTTTTCATCTCTTCGACCGACTGTTCGAGACACTTGTCATCACCGACATCGTCGAAGGCGGCGTCACGGATCAGGCCGGGATCGAGGAGGGAGATATTCTCCTCCGTATCGACGGCATCAGTGTCAATCACTCTTACGGCGCGCAGTATCTGCTCAATATACATCCCGCGGGGAGCAAGGCCGCATTTCTCGTCGAACGTGACGGACGACTCCTGACGCTGCATGTGCAGGTGCTGAAAATTTTCAACTACATCTATCTGGCACAGTTCATTCTCGGACTCGGATTCCTGCTCGTCGGATATTTTGTGGTCATGGCCCGGCCGCAGGGGAGCATACAGCGAAAATTTGCCCGCTTCGGCATCTTTGCCATGCTTTTCTTCGGGTTGTCAAGCGTTGTCGCGAGTGACATCTACGATCCTCTCTGGAAAGTCTACGGTTTTCTTGCCGTGTTTCTCATCGCGCGTGTGCTCGCTCCGCCTGTTTTCATCAGCTTTTTCCTGCATTTTCCCGTGCGTCGTCCTGTCGTGCAGCAGCGGTGGCTCATGCCGGTTCTGTACGGAATCGTATTAATTGCGGCTTTCGGGCAGGCGGTGTATGTCTTTCGATGGTTCGGATTCGTGATGGAGTGGGAAGTCTCGCTGATTTTCTATTATGTACCGCTCCTGTATTTTCTTGTCGGACTGAGTATTTTTCTGCATAGCTATTATACACGTGTGGAACCGGAACAGCGAAATGCGCTTCGGCCGATTCTGCAGTCGATCATCATCGGTGTGGCGGCGTTCATCTACACCGCCGTCATCAACACCATGTACCCGTTCGTTATTTTTCTCCAACCGTACCTGCTTCTCCCATCGTTGCTGATCGTTGGCATCCCTCCCGCATTCGGGTATTCCATCATCAAGCACCGGCTGATGGACGTCACGGTCATCGTCAAGCGCAGCATCATTTACGGGGTGGTGACAGCGATTATTGCCGCCATTTACCTCGCCGTCGTCTTCGGCCTTGGCCGCATGCTGGGTGTCATTCTCGGGGAGACCGACAACCAGCTCTGGACGCTGATCGCCTTTGTCATCATCGCCTTGCTGTTCGATCCTCTCAAACAGCGGGTGCAGCGCATCGTCGACCGCTTCTTCTACCGCGAACGGTACAACTATCAGAAAGCTCTGCTGGAATTCAGCAGCGAGCTGCCGCGGCAGATCAATCTCGAACAGATTCTCAATTCGGTCGTGAACCGGATTTCCTCTACCATGCATGTGGACAAGGTGTCGGTCAGCCTCTGCGGCGAAAACAACGGCTGCTATGTGGTCAGTAAGAATATCCCGGAAGAGCTGTGTGTCTTCTCCGACAGTCCGGGCGGAGTTTATGAGCTGCTTGAGCGGACGCGTCAGCCGCAGTCCTTCGCCCTCATTGAGGAGGACACACGCATCACCGATCCGGCGGACCGCCAGAAAATCATCGATTCCGACATCTATCTCATGGTACCGATGTTTCTGCAGGACAAACTGCTGGGCGCCGTCAACGTCGGTCCCAAACTCAGTGGCAGTGTCTACTCGCAGGAGGACATCGATCTTCTGTCGACCGTGGCCGGTCACGCGGCCATTGCCCTGGAGAACGCCCGTCTGCACCGTTCGGAGATCAACGACCAGAAGATCCAGGAGCAGTTGAAGATCGCCCAGCGCATTCAGCAGGGACTGCTGCCGAAGGACAATCCCTCGAATGATCGCCTCGACATAGACGGTGTATCCATCCCGGCAATGACCGTCGGTGGAGATTATTACGATTATATCGAACTCCCGGGGAATCGCCTGCTCGTCGCCGTCGGGGATGTATCCGGAAAGGGAATGTCCGCTGCACTGTACATGGCCAAAGTCCAGGGAATGATCCGCTTTGCCGCACAGATCTATGGAAGTCCACGGGAAATTCTCAGCAGCGTCAATCGCCTGATCTACGAGGGCATGGAGAGAAATTCATTCATCACGATGATCCTCGCACTCTTCGATCTCGACGCCGGTACCGTCACCATGTGCCGGGCCGGACATACGCAGCCGCTCGTCGCACTCAACGGGGATATGCGCTTCCTCGGCTCGGATGGCATGGGGCTGGGCCTGGAGCCGGGCGACATATTCGATCGGTCGCTGGAGGAGAACGTCCACGCGTTGAAACCGGACGGCCTCATCCTGCTCTATTCCGATGGACTGACCGAGGCCATGGATGTCGACATGAAAGAATTCGGGGAAGAGCGGGTGATTGACCTTGTGCGAAAATGGTCGCACTGTTCTTCCACGGAACTGAAGAATCATCTCATCGAGGCGATCGTCGAGCATCGCGATGGTGCGGAACAGAACGACGACATCACCCTCGTTGTCATCCGCGTGCGCTGAGTACCATTCCTCCCGTCAACGCTGACCGCTCCAATGCGTACCTCCTCCCGGAGGCACTGTCGGCACAATCCGATGACCCTCCGGTCGACGCATTCACTTGTGGGATCATTCCGAATTCCCGTACTTTGCCTTCATGAATCAGTTCCGATTTCAATCATGTACTCCCGGCTGAGCTTCCTTCCTGTCGTGCTTCTGATCGTCACGGTCTCCTGCTCACAGGATGGCCGCAGTGACCCTGACCGCGCGTTCGAGGAATTGACCGCTCGTTTCCTCGACCGCTACCTGGCAGGCACTCCCGAGGAAGCAACCGCACTTGGTGATCACCGCTTTGACAGTCTCCTGACTGATTTTTCCACAGAGGCGATCATCGCGCGCGCCGCATTCTTCCGTTCGTACCGGGACACTCTTCGGTCCGTTCGTGTCGAAACGCTCTCCCCGCAGCATATGATCGACTACGATATCCTTCGGCATGCACTGGAAGCGGAATTGTATGCGCTCGAAGAGTTACGCGAGTGGGAATGGAACCCGCTGCTGTATACGGTGGGCAATGCGGTGCACATGCTGATAGCTCGGGACTTCGCGCCGATCGAGGAGCGCATGCGCAATCTCGCCGGGCGACTTCGCCGCATCCCGTATCTGCTGAAGACCGCGCGGAGCAACCTGTCGGAGCCTCCCGCCATACACGTGCAGTCGGCAATGCTGCAGAATGACGGCGTCATCACGCTCCTGACGCAAACACTGGAGCCGCTTCTCACATCCTTGCCCGGGGATTTGCGGGATTCGATCACGACAGCCCGCACCGTCGCTGTCGAGGCGCTGTACGCATATGGTTCGTGGTTGAAGCACGATCTGATCAATCGGGCAACGGGCGATTTTCGTCTGGGTGCTGATCAGTATCGCCGGAAGTTTACTCTCTGCCTGCATACCGATATGCCGCCGGAGGAGCTGCTCGCCGAGGCGGAGCGTGAACTGCGTGTGACCATGGCAGAGATGGCACAGGTCGCGCGTGTCCTTTTTGCAGAGGAGTTTCCCGGGGTATCAGTACCCGAAGACGACGAGGCATGTATCCGCCGGGTTCTCGACCGACTCTCCGAGCAGCGCCCGAGCGACAGCACCATCGTTGCCCGAGCGGAAGATGCCCTGCGACGTACCGAGACATTCGTCCGTAGTCGCGGGTTGCTCACACTGTCGTCCACACCGCTGGAGATCATCGTGATGCCGGAATTTCAGCGTGGTGTGGCGGTGGCATACTGCGATCCGGCAGGTCCTCTCGAGAGGGATGGAAAGACCTTCTTCGCAATCGCACCGACTCCGGCGGACTGGACGGCCGAGCGACGGTCATCTTTCTACCGGGAGTATAACGATCACATGCTGCTCAATCTGACCGTGCACGAAGCCGTGCCCGGCCACGCCACACAACTCGCCGCTGCGAACCGCGCGCAGGTGCCGACATTGCTTCGAAGCGTGTTCCCCAGCATCACTTTCGCGGAGGGTTGGGCGACGTATTGTGAGGAGCTGATGGCAACCGAGGGATTCGGAGGAAAGAAACTCCGTTTCCAGCAGCTGAAAATGAAACTGCGTCTCCTGATCAACGCCATCATCGATCAGAAAATCCATACCGCCGGAATGCGCGAAGAAGAGGGGATGCGCCTGATGACGGAGCAGGGATTTCAGGAGAATGGAGAAGCCGCAGGGAAATGGCGGCGCGCCTGCCTCACCTCAGCACAGCTCAGTTCGTATTTCTACGGCAACAGGAAAATCCGTGAGCTCCGTGCCCGAGTCGAGAGGCAGAAGGGCGATTCCTTCGATCTGCGCACGTTCCACGATCAGCTGCTTTCCTACGGGACGATCTCCCCATCCTACCTCCCCATGTTGATGAAACTTCCCATTCCCGAAACACCGCTTGCCCTGCGATGACAGGCTCGCGCAAACATGCCGGAAGCGGAGGAAGCGCTGCAGGCGCTGAAGACCTGAACACTCTCCGCCGCATCCATGCGGACGTCTTCGGAGTGGAGCCGGAACGTGTCATGCGCCTTAAGGGAGATGCCTCAGACCGAATGATATACCGGCTGAGTGCTCCCGCTCATTCCGTCATTGGCATCGTCGGTCCCAATCCGGCCGAGAACCGCGCGTTCATCGGCTTCGCGCGGAGCTTCCGTGCAGAGGGACTCCCTGTGCCTGAGATTTACGCAACGGACGACAGTGAGCGTTGTTACCTCGAGGAGGATCTCGGGGATGTCACGCTTGCCATCTGGCAGGAGCAGCCGCAGGTCCGCAGCAATCCGCCGATAGGGGGTGAAGACAGGGAGCAGAAGGATCCTGTCATCGGCATGTACACGCGCGTCCTCGAGACGCTCCTGCGCTTCCAGGTCGACGCGGCGGATGCGTTGGATTACGATCTCTGCTATCAGACGCGAGAATTCGGACACGAGGCTATGGAATTCGACCTCTGCTATTTTCGGCAGATGTATCTCGAGAGGCTGGTACGCATTCATTGGGACCGCGAAGTGTTCGAACGCGGCGGCAGCACATTGGTACAAAGTCTTCTCGCCGCCGACAGGTCGTATTTCCTCTACCGGGATTTTCAATCACGGAATATCATGATCCGCGACGGCGCACCGTGGTTCATCGATTTTCAGTCCGGCCGTCGGGGTGCGCTGCATTATGATATCGCCTCGCTGCTGTACGACTCCCGCGGGGGACTCGATGATACCGACCGCATGCTGTTGCTCGAGGGTTATCTCGACGCCCTCGAGACACGGGTTGCCATCGACCGTCACGCATTTCTCCGCTTTTTCGACGGCTTCGCCTTGCTGCGGCTGATGCAGGCGCTGGGCGCTTTCGGGAACATCGGCCTGAACAAGGGGAAACCGGAATATCTGGATCTCATCCCGTCGCGTCTTGCTGCTCTTGATGCACTGACCGCACGGGCGGAAATCCTCGACGAGATCCCTGAGATGCGCACCCTGTTGCTGGCGGTTGCCTCCGACCATCCGTACCACGATCCATCACATTAATGCCATGCTGCACATCGATCTCTGTTCTTTCGGCTATCACAAGAGTGGCATTCCTCCAAACGAGCACGGGAATGGCGGAGGGTTCGTCTTCGATTGCCGTTTCCTCCCGAATCCGGGCCGTGAAGCGCGCTATCGGCATCTCTCCGGCCTGGATCACGAAGTAGGAAGCTACCTGGAGGCGCAACCCGAAACAGCGCAGTTCATGGCACACACCGTCGTGCTGATCGAGCTTGCCGCGCTGCGCTACCGGGAACGCGGTTTCATGCATCTGCAGGTGTGCTACGGGTGCACCGGGGGACAGCATCGTTCCGTGTTCTGCGCGGAATTTGCGGCACGAATCCTTCGCCGCAGCGGCTTCGAGGTGACGATCACCCATCATGAGCGGGAAGGATGGCTGTGAAGGCCATGATTCTTGCGGCCGGATTCGGCACGCGACTCGGCACGGCCGGTATCCCCAAGCCACTGGTTCCCGCTGCAGGACGCCCCATGATTGCCTGGGTGCTCGATGCCCTGCGTCTCTGCGGCTGCAGCGACGTCGTTGTCAACGTTCACCATCACGCGTCCCTGCTTGGAGACTATCTCCGTGGCACGGATTTCGGCTTGACGATACATATCGTCGAGGAGCAGGAAATCCTCGGCACCGGAGGCGCGGTGCTCAACGCGGCAGCGTATCTCGATGACGGAGAACCGTTTCTCATTCATAATGCCGATATCCATACTGCACAGGACCTGCGTGTTTTTTTCGTAGCGCATCGCAGGAGCAGTGCGCTGGCGACGTTGCTTGTCAACCGGCGCGAGACGTCGCGCGCTTTGCTGTTCGATGACTCCCTCCGACTCCTGGGCAAGGAACAGTGGAGCGAAGACGGAATCGTGTATTCCCCGGATGCGAAGCACCGCGGATTCTGCGGAATCCATGCGGTGAGCGGGGAGTTGTTCCGCCTTGGTTTCCCCGCGGGCTTTTCTGATATTTTTGACATCTACCGCGTGGCGCTCGACAGTGGCTATTTCCTGAACGGATATGAGACCGATGCATACTGGACGGACCTTGGGACAACCGAACGCATCCGGGCTTTCAACGTATGGAAAAGCGAACATCCCTGATTCCCATACTGTTGTTGAAAGCGTTGCTGTCGCCGGGAACGTCCATACAGACGTAGTGTGGCGTGTCCCTGCAATCGCTCGTTGTAGTGGTTCTCCACGCATCGCTCTGCTCTTTCACCTCCGGCACGGCCTTTGTATCTTTCCGTCTGCCCGTTGCGGGTCACATGTCCCATCATTCCCGGAATACACAATGCCGCGGATTCTCCGACGCATTCTGGTTACGATTATTCTCAGTCTCACAACAGTGTCGCTCCACGCGCAGACTCCGGCGCAGCGTACCGCGGCGTCCGCGTTTCTCGACGCCCTGTTCGCGCGGGAGTGGCAGCGCGTCGAAGCGTTGGAGCACCGCACATTGCGGGATAAAATACCTGTGGAACGCTGGACGGAATTGCTCGACGGACTCGAGCAGCGCGGGGGGCGCTTCCTGCAGCACACTTTTTTTTCGGCCGAGCCGAATGCCAGCTACGCCAGCATCGTACATCGCGTCCACTTCGAGAAAGACTCCATCGCCGTGCGCGTCGTAGTGGATTCGCTGAACCTCATCGGGGGATTGTGGCTGGAGCCCATCAAGAAGGACTATCGCTTCCCTCCGCCCGCGTATGCGGACACGGCTGCATTCACCGAGATCGACTTGAATATCGGGACAGAATTTCCACTGGAAGCGGTGCTCACCATACCGAACGGCGAAGGGCCCTTCCCGGCCCTGGTTCTGGTTCACGGTTCCGGTCCGAGCGACAGGGATCAGACCATTGGCGGGAACAAGATTTTCCGCGATATCGCATGGGGGCTCGCCAGCCGAGGCATCATGGTTCTCCGCTATGACAAACGCACCAAGGTATACGGTGCCAACATGGATCGCCGGGAGGTCACCGTACAGAACGAGACCATTGACGATGCTCTTCTGGCCCTGGAGCTGCTCAACGCCCGGCCGAAAACCGATACCACGCGGTTGATCCTGCTCGGACACAGCCTCGGTGCCGGACTTGCCCCGGAAATCGCGGTGAAGGGGCCGGACGTCGATGGGGTGGTCATGCTCGCTCCGTTTGCGCGTCCGCTCGAAGTGGTCATTGCTGATCAGTTGCGCTACATCGCATCGCAGCAGGATACGCTGACCGCGGAGGAGGAGATCAAGCTTCGGAATGAACTTGACAAGGCAGCGCAGATACAGAGCGAAGAGCTCATGAAAAGCAAAACCCTGCTCGGCATGCCCGCCTCCTACTATTACGATCTGCATACCCGCGACCAGAACGCCTTCGCGCAACAGCTTTCAGTGCCGATGTTCCTCGCCCGCGGCAGTAAGGACTATCAGACGTCGGAAATGGAAATCCTTCTCTGGAAGCAATGGCTGGCAGGGAGGGAGGATGTCGTGTTCCGGCGGTACGAAAACTGTTTCCACCTTTTCATCGAGACGGAGGCCACACCCGGTCCGTGGAATTATCAGCAGGAAGGACACGTGACGAAGGCACTGATCGACGATCTCTCCGCATGGTGCAGATCGTTCACGCTTTCCAGGCACGACGAGTAGCGCGGCACATGGCGAGCGACGAAGAGAGAAAGCGACGCGGGACACCCCGTCGGGTGCATAAACGCAAGGACATCGAAAAACAATGGCGGAAGGGTACCGGCCGCTGGCAGTATGCTGGGGAAGGGGAGACGGACCACGACCAACTCGACCGGAAGCTCTCCGCACCGCGGCAATATCAAATGTCTTCGGAGGAGCAGGAAGGGGAGGCATTGGTGCTGCAGACGGGTGGTCCGACCATCATTCTCCTTGATGGAGAGAACGAGTTACGTGCACGACCTCGGCGCTCCACCACGACAGGAAATGCCGGCGCCACATTGATTGCCATTGGCGACCGGGTTCGGTATATCGACGTAGGCGAGGAAGAAGCGGTGATCACGCATGTGTATGAACGCGATTCCTTCCTGCTTCGCACATCCATCAGGGATACGGAATACGCCCAAGTGTTGGTGGCGAATATCGACGAAGTGATCGTCACCGCCGCGGCCACCGACGAGCTCCTCCGCCCCGGACTGATTGACCGCTATCTCGTTGCCTGTGCGATGGGGGGTATTGACGCCTGTATCTGCATCAACAAGATGGACCTCCCCGACGAAGAAGAGGAGGCTTTCATCAGCGACATTGTCGCCATGTACGCCGACACCGGCTACGACGTGCTGTTGACCAGCTGTTTCACTGGTGAGGGGATCGAGACGCTTGCGGCGAGAGTGCACGGAAAGTTGTCTGCTTTCTCCGGTCACAGCGGTGTCGGCAAAACCAGCCTGTTGAATGCACTCATCCCTGATCTCGATGAGAAGACACGCGAACTCAGCGATCAGAGCCGGCGCGGAATGCACACCACCTCACGCAGCACGCTCTTCCCGCTTCCGGGCGGCGGCTTCCTGGCTGACACACCCGGTATCCGCGAATTCGGCCTCTACCAGTTCGATCCCCTCGACCTCCATACCTACTATCCCGAGTTCCTGCCCTTTGCGGATGACTGTCGCTTTCCCTCCTGCACGCACACGCATGAACCCGGTTGCGCCGTCAAGGAGGCCGTGGAGCGGGAGGATATCCATCCCCTCCGATATCGGAATTACCTCCAGATCCTCGAGAGCGAGAGCGAGGAGTGACCGCAATCAAAACTGCGCGTCCAACTGCAGAGACAGGACGCCGAGGCGATCCCCGGTAATCGCATCATCACCGCTCCCGAACGACCGTGCGCCGTCGCGCAGCGTCAGGGCATAGCGGGCGCCCACTTCCATCATTCCCCACAGGCGTAGCGTGCAGAAGAGATAGGCTCGCATCCCTTCCCCGTAACACACGGTGTTGAGCATCACTCCGCGCACATCGTGTTCGAATTGATAGAGCCGTGCGTCGTACGAGGCGGTACTGTAGCCGGTCACCTTTCCGACGAGGGTCAGTGCGTGCAGCGGCCGGAGTCGGACCTCAGCGGAAAGCATGGCGCCATCGGTCGCTGGGGCGTAGTCATCGAAAGCGACACGCGCATAATCCGCGCGCAGCCGGATGCGCAATCCGTCGGGGAATTCCCGCTGCAGTTCCATGCGTCCGGACATTTTCATGCGCATCGTGAGCGGGCGAATGTCCCGCCCGAGATCATCGACTGCGGCGATGGTCTGATCCTTGTGCTCACGTCGCAGCTGCAGCGCGAGTTGCGTTTTTCCCGGGAAGCGGTACTCGGCTCGGAGGAAGAGTTCGCCACCGGAGCTGGGGAGATGCAGGAAGTATGTCCGGTTCGGAATGCGGAAAACGTCACACCAGGCATCGATGCGCAGACCTTTGAAAGGTCGAAACCGCAGCCCCGTGTACATGCCTTCCTCATTCTGCGGATGACCGCTTCGTTCACCGAAAGCCGCGGCGTGAAGGCTGACAAAGCGTTCATGATACCGCCGGTACAGCAGGGCCAGGTGGAGCCGCGGTGAGAGAAGGATTTCCGCACCTGCGACCAGGGCAGGGACCTGCGTGTGGGAAAGGGCGGCCTCGGCGTAGATGGCGAACACCGGGGTACTCCAACGTGCATGGAGACCTGCGACCCACGCCGCATCTCCTTCGAAGGCAAAAGGACTGCGGCTCCGGGATGACACGGAGAACCGCGACGAGACCCCGGATGCACCCATCTGCAGAACATGCGATTTGCTTGCCGTATTCCATTGTACAACCCCTCCGGTCGCGATTTCCCGCACGGTGCCGCGACGCCGCTGCTCACTCTCCGTGCGATGCAGACCGTCAATGCTGAAACTGCCGGCCGTGCCGGTTGACTCGTCTATCGTTGCGTCGATTTGACGCGATGAGTACAATCCGAGCACATCGAATCCGGCAAGACGCATTTGCGCCGCCACACCGCGAAAAGCCAGGCCTTCGGTGGCGGAAACGAAGGGTCGCAGAAGCGGAGCGGCTTTCCCGATTCGATCCGCCTCGGAAGATTTCGCGCGGGCGAAGGCCTGCCAGAAAACAAGGCCCTGTCCCGCGGTCACGGTAAAATCTCCTGCGACCGCCCGCTGCAGAATGCGATCGCCGCGGATGCTGACGGCTCCGGCGAAATGATCGGTGAGTGATGTTTCTCCGGGGTCCTTTTCCATGATCATCCCGGCCTCGATCCCTGCCGGCAGCCGCAGCTGCAACCGCTCCTGGAGCCGTGCACGCGAACCCGGATAGTGCCCGTCGAGATACCCTTCCCGCGGGTGGGCTTCCTGCTGGAAGCGGCTGCGAAACGTTCCGCCAAAGGGTGATATTTCCGCGGCACGATCGCAATCCAGACGACAGCAGTGCCGGAGCAGGAGGAGTCGGTCTTCATCATCTGCCAGAGCCCTGGCGATATCCTCCCAGCCCGCATGGGCATCCTGAAGGATTGCAGCAAGTGCATGGCTTTCAGTCGAGGAGAGGAACGGAAGGGAAGACAGCTCTTCCGGTGTGGCGCCGCGCAGACAAAGCGGCTGACGGGCAAGGTCCTCGATTTCTTCGATGAATGTGGAAACATCCTCCTCGGTCGCCGGATCGATCAGCCGTTCGACCAGATCGTAGTCCTGTACATTTTCCGGAGCTGACGGGTCGACGCTCTGGGCGGTGACGGTAAGCGGCTGGAACAGCAGGACGGCACAGGCCGTCCAGGCGGCATGAAACGTGCGCATGATAGTTTCTCCCTAAAATTGTGCGAACGATTATGTCAGGATGCGAGATCCTCCAATGGTATTTCGTCGAGATTGACGGGCAGGCGATGCTGGAACGCGAGCGTCACGACAACCCCGATGATCACCGCGAACCAAAGCGTCGCACTGCGGATAATAAAGGTCGAAGCGACCGCGACCTCTTTGCTCGCGCCGGCGAGCTGCACGAGCCCCGTCAGGCTTCCCTCGGTCGTTCCGAGTCCTCCCGGCAGCATGCTCACCGCTCCGACGATGGTCGAAAAGGCATAGATGAACGTCGCTTTCAGCATCGTGGGCGGCGTTTCGAACACGGAGAGAACGATATAATATCCGAAGCACTCGAAGAACCATGCAATGACGCTGAGGATGATGGAAACTAGCAGGGGACGGGGACGCAGCATGATATACATGCTGTCGTACGCACTGCGCGCATTGTCGAGGAAACGGCGGAGAAAGGGCAATCTCCCGAATAGTTCGATGACCGCGATGGATCCGCGGCGCCATGCGAGGAGAATTGTCAGTAGCGCAAAAAACACGGCGAAGGCGATGACAATCCCGCGACTGATGTCGAACACGTAGGCACCCACGACAAGCAGCAGGACGAGGCCGATGAAATCCGTCAACCGTTCGGCAACCACGATCGGTGCGGAGCGGCTGATGGGTGTGCCGTTGACCTGCTTGAGAAGATAGGATTTCAGAACTTCACCGAGTTTCCCTGGAGTCACCGCCATGATGAAGGCGGAGAAGAAGATGATGAGATTGTCTTTCCGCGTCGGTTGAATATCCAGCGTCACGGTGTAGAATTCCCATTTCCAGTAACGGAACACGTAGTTCAGCAGGGTGCAGCAGAGAATTACGGGTGCGAACCACCAGTTGAATTCCGCGAAGGCGGCAACCAGACCGTCGATGTCCGCGTAGACGGTCAGCGCGATGAAGACCAGCGCACCGAAGGCCAGCGAAAGCAGGAGTTTTTTACGCCAGTTCGATCCCATTCGCCTGCGGCGTTTTCTGAATGAATTCCTTGTAGCTGCAATAGAAGCTGCACAGCGGCAGCCCCATCACATTATAAAAATCTCCGACAATTTTCCGTACGAACACCGCGCCGAAATCGTCCTGGATGCCGTAGGCACCTGCCTTGTCCATCGGACTACCTGATTTCACGTACGAGACGATCTCATCGGTATGCAGCTTGCGGAACCACACACCGGTGCGTTCGTAGCGCGTGACCGTGCGCCATCCCGGTATCTCCACCAGAGAGTAGCCAGTGTACACATCGTGTTTTTGTCCACTGAGACGCTGCAGGATGCGCACGGCATCCGCTTCGGAATCCGGTTTCTCGATGATCTCGCCGTCATGCACGACAATGGTATCCGCACCGATGACAATGCCGCCGGGAAGATGCAGCCCGACATCCCGTGCCTTGCGCTCGGCGAGGATGGTCACGTGCTCTTCGGGAGAGACCTGCATGTCGATCGATTCATCCACGTCGCTCGCGACCGCTTCGAAGCGCAGTCCCAGCTGTCGCAGCAAATGCCGCCGACGTGGGGAGCGGGAAGCGAGAACGAGGGATGAAGGTTGCACGATACATTCCGGATACGGTGGAACAGGATTGAATTCCCCAATATCGCACGGAGAAACGTTCGGAAAAAATCAAGACGGATTTCGGAGCGGGGGCTTTTCGAGAGATCATGGAGTGCGCACCCGAAAACGCGATTTTTTCGTATCATTGAAGATGGATATTGCATCCTGTGTCAATGAAACGCAAGACAGAGAGGAATCGCCATGAACGTATCCCGTCTTTATATCATCATCGGAGTTGTGCTGGTCGCGGTCGTACTTGTGGTACTGCTCCTTCCCGATGAAGCTCCCGTACCACAGATGACCGAACAGCCGCAGATGCCTCCCGGGCATCCGGATATCGAAGGCATGGAAGGAATGCCGGGAGCGGGACAGCCTGGAGCCGGGAATGTCCGCTCGGAATTCATGCAGGAGTACACGCGCCTCGAGGAGAAAATCGGAAAGCAGGACGCTTCCGACACCAGTGACGTGCTGGTGTACGCGCGCATGTTGCTGGATGCACATCAGGCGAAGAAATCCGTTCCGTTGTTCGAGCGCTACGTAAAGGCCGCCCCGAAAAACACCGCCGTGATGCTCGATCTCTCCGTCGCCTACTTCGAAAGCAGCCAGCCCGACAAGGCTGAGGAGATTACCCGTGCTGTCCTCCGGGTCGATCCGAAGAACACGACGGCGATGTATAATCTCGGCGCACTGTACGCGTCGCGAAAGGAGAAAGACAAGGCCCGGAAGGTCTGGAACGACCTGATCACGAACTATCCGGATTCTCCAGACGCCACCCGCGCCAAAGAAATGCTCAAGCAACTCTGATCCGGACCGCCGGTCTTGGCACGGTACTGCATATTCCGTACCGACCGCATCGGCGACGTGGTCCTGACGTTGCCGATGGCGGAAGCACTGAAAGCACACGATCGACGTGCGCACGTGACCTTCTGCGTGCAGGAGTACACCGCTCCGCTTGTCGCACTGTGTCCCTTTGTCGACGATATCATCAGCATCCCCGACCGTGACCTCACGCCGGGGAACCGCGAATTTGCACAGACGCTTCGTGCCCGCGATTTCGGGACTGCCATCTTCGCATATCCCCGGCCGCGGCTCGCCGCTGCCGCGCGGCGTGCCGCGATTCCCATCCGCGTTGGCACGGCATTTCGCATGTACTCCCTGCGCTTTACCCATCGCGTCCGCGAGCATCGGAATCCCTCTCTGCGACACGAATGCGATTATAACCTGAACCTCCTGCGACAAATCGATATCCCCATCCCGGACAACCTCCTGCCACGGCTGGATATCCCCGACATCCTTCAAGCGGGAGTCCGGGACATTGTCGCGGCATCGGGTATTCCGGACAGGACCTCCTTCGGCATCCTGCATCCGGGCAGCGGGGGATCGGCGAAAGAATGGCCGCCAGAGCGTTTCTCAGAGCTGGCGCGAATGCTGATATCCTCCCTTCCCGACATGCATCTGTTGCTGACCGGTACAACGGGAGAGCGGGGATTGATGGAAGCCATTCATCATGCTGCTGCCGCGAACGGCGCAGGCCACCGTGTCCACATCCTGTTCGATGCTGTTTCTCTCGACCAGCTCACCGCAATTCTGGCATCCTCTCGTTTCTGCGTCGCGAACTCCACGGGCCCCCTGCACATAGCCGCAGCCGTGGGTACGCCCGTCCTCGGCCTCTATCCGTTCGAGCGCGTCTGCCACCCGCGCCGCTGGGGACCACTGGGGCCGCACAGCCGGGTTCTCATACCCGAACCGGATCCGAATTGTCCCGATTGCCGGAGGGACAGTTGCCCCATGCATGACGATATGCGCCGCATTTCCGCCGAGGATGCACATGACGCGTTATTGTCTTGCCTCTGATCGGAGAATTGCCGAGTATACAACAATGTCACACACCGGGAACAGCTGCAGAAAGGAGCGTGTATAATGGGCATACAGAGGAGTCTCATCATGAAAATGCTCATCTATACCAGTCTGATCGTGCTCCAGGTGACGCTCGCATTTCCTTCGCTCATGGCACAGAAAACGTCGCCGGAAGGAAAGCCGCCACCGTACCGTTCGATCGAACAAAACGCCTTCGACGTGGGTGAGGAATTGATCTATGATGTGAATTACGGTTTCATCACGGCGGGACAGGCGAAGATGGCCATCCCGCGGTATTCGTGGCAGAAAGGGCGAAAATGCTATCATGTGCAATTCCTCGTGAAATCCAAACCGTTCTTCGATTCCTTCTACCGCGTCCGTGATCGCTATGAATCCCACATCGATGCGGAAGGGCTGTTCCCGTGGAAGTTCATCCAACAGATCCGAGAGGGCGGATACAAGCGTGATTTCAGCGCCCGGTTCGACCATAGTACTGAGAGGGCGTATACGACGGAAGGCGAATATCCCGTCCCGGCCTACACGCATGACGTGGTCTCAGCGTTCTATTTCATGCGCACATACGACTATGGCAGCATGCGCAAGGGACAGAAGGTGGAACTGCAGAATTTCTACAAGGACAGCACCTATACGCTGACCGTTGTGTATCACGGCAAGGAAACCGTGGATGTGGAAGCCGGCAGGTTCCGTACCATCATCCTTGAACCCATCATGGAGGAAGGCGGTCTCTTCAAGGCTTCCGGACGCATTTTGGTCTGGCTCACCGACGACGATCGTCGCATCCCGGTGCAGGTGGACGCGGAGATTCCCATCGGCTCCATCACATCGGAACTCATTGAATACAAGGGGATCAACGGGCCTGTCCGCGCACGTATCGAATAAACGAGCGACCAAGAGCAGTATCTCCCGTCCTTCCCGGTCTTCATGCACGGGGAAGGACTTTTTCGTACTTTACGGCGTGAGTCGACGGCATCCTGCCGCATCAAGTACCAACGAATCTGTCATGTTCCCACAGCTGAACTTTGATGACATCCGGACGCAGTCCGTTTACACGAGACAGAACAAAGTCACGCTGGAGGCCTGTGCCCACCCCTTCGACGACGCGGGCAGTTTCTCCGCCTTTGTCCGTTCCCTGCCGGACATTCTCAAGGCGAAGGAATTGCGCGACTTTGCCGCCGCCCTCGCAACGGCCCGTCGTGGCGGACGCACCTGTATCCTTCTCATGGGGGCGCATGTGATCAAGGTGGGACTTGCACCCATCGTGATTGACCTGATGGAGCGGGGTATCCTCACGCATGTGGCGCTCAACAGCGCCGGTGCCATCCACGATTCGGAATCCGCGCTGTTCGGAGTGACGTCAGAGGATGTGGCGACAAATCTTCAGGATGGTTCCTTCGGCATGTGGCGGGAAACCGGGGATTTTATCAACGGCACACTGAAGCGGGCCCGGGATGAGGACGACGCAGGCTTCGGAGAAGCCATCGGCCGGGCATTGATCGCCGCCGAGGCACCGCATCTCTCATACAGTATTCTTGCAGCGGCCGTGCGTTTGAACGTTCCTGTCAGCATCCATGCCGCAATCGGTACCGATATTGTCCATCAGCAGCCGAGCATGGACGGTGCGGTCACGGGGGAGATGAGCTTTCGTGATTTCCGCGTTCTCGCCCATTCCGTCAAGGATCTCGGAGAGGATGCGGTGGTGATGAATGTGGGATCCGCCGTCATCCTCCCGGAAATCTTTCTGAAAGCCCTTACCGTCGTAAGGAATCTCGGCTATGCAGCCCGGGGTTTCGCCGCGGCGAATTTCGACATGATACAGCATTACCGGCCGAACATGAACGTCGTGACGCGTCCCACTCTCGGAGCCGGACGCGGTTTCGTCTTTACCGGCCATCACGAAATCATGCTGCCCCTTCTCGCCGCAATGGTGAAAGAGCGCCTGGCGGAGGTGGACAATGAATGAGCATATGAACGAGCGAGAGCAATTTCGGGACCTTCCCGATAATTCCATGCTGCCTGTGACCCCGGGAGACCCTGTTCAGGAGCCGCAGCCGCTGTTCGGACCGGTGCTGTTCGGTTTTCTCGTACTCCTCCTCGCATTTTTCGCATATCAGATCCTGGGTGGATTGATCAGTTTTTTTCTGTTCGGCTTCGGCAGCGAAGAGAACATGCAGGGGATGCGGCTGGTCACAATGATCTCGCAGGTTGTTTTTCTCCTTGTTCCGGCTGTCATTCTGCTGCGCCTGCAGCACTGGACCATTCAGGATACCCTGCGCCTGCGTCTGCCCCGCATTCTGCCGCTGCTCATGGTTGTTTTCGCCGTCATTGCACTGCAGTTCGTCGTGCAGGCCTACGTCGAAGCCCAGCAGTACGTCCTGCGGAACTATCTGTTGCCCGACGCACTGCTGCCATTGCTCGATGAATTCGAGCAGCTGATCGAGGAACTGTACGGCAAGCTTCTCGCCATGCATTCTCCCGTGGAGGCGCTGTTTGTCTGGCTTGTCGTCGCCGTGACACCGGGTATCTGTGAGGAAGTGCTGTTTCGCGGAACGGTACAATCCGCATTCGAACGCGGGATGCGCCTGCGCTGGGCGTTCCTGCTGACCGGTGTGATTTTCTCGCTGTTCCACCTCAACCCGGTGACCTTTGTTCCACTGGCCATTCTGGGTGTGTTCTTCGCTGTCATTACCTGGCGGGGACGATCGCTCGGCTATGCCATGGTGGGGCACATCACCAATAACACTCTTGCCGTCGTGGCGTTGTATTTTTTCCAGAGTGAGAGTATGCTGCCGACGGATGGCGCCGGGAGTGATCCCTCCGCAGCGACGCTCGCGGTCAGCGGTGGGCTGGGACTCCTGGTCTTTGCCGTCAGTCTGGGCATGTTCTGGAAACTGACCCGCGATCACGAACAGGAATTTTCGAACACCCCATAACCCAGGAGGTGCTATGCCTTATTGTCCCCAGTGTCTTGTCGAGTATCAGTCGGGCGTGAAGGAATGTGCGGATTGCATGATCCCGCTCCGTGAGGGTACGCCGCAGTTCTGTCCGAACTGCAAGGAGCATGTACGGGAAACGGATTCGTTCTGCGACAACTGCGGCATCCTGCAGCCTGCCGTCTCCGAAGACGACCGGCCCGAATGCGAGAATCATCCGGATCGTCCCGCAATCGGTGCCTGCGTCATCTGCGGTAAGCCCGTGTGTGAAGAATGCTCCACCCGGCACAACGGCCGGATCTTCTGCGAAAACGACGATCACCTCAACCTGCACCAGGGTTTCGTGGTGGCGTATACGACCTCCACGGACTATGAAGCGGATATGATCAAGGCGAACCTGGAAGGCGCGGGCATCAACGCCGTCGTCTTCAATCAGCACGATCACGTGTATTTCACCAACATGGGTGCCCTCGCACTGGTGAATATCATGGTTCCGCGATCGCAGCTCGAGGAGGCACGTGATATCATTACGGCGCTGATGAGCGACGAAGGACTCCCTTCTACGGACGAAGACCGTGGCGGGGAAGATGCGTGAATAATACCAGGACCCGGGTTCTTGTCGCCGTCATCGCCATCCCCGGCATCCTGGCCCTCGCCTGGGTTGGAGGATACGCATGGGCGCTGTTCGTCGCTGCAGTGCTGGTGGCGTCTGTACTTGAATTCTCCGGGCTTGCACGGGTGAAAGGCGCTTCTCCACAGACGGGACTCATGATCGTGACTGGGCTTCTGCTCCTGCTGGTGTTTCTGCATGAGCGTCTGAGTCGTGATATCCCCGCACTGGTCGGGGGAGGCATCCCCTGGCCCCTGCAATGGCAGGCATTCATCTGGGTGCTGTTGCTGTTTCTCCCCGTGTTGTTGCTCATGGAGCTCTTCCGCGGCAGGCCCGCACCCCTGCTGAATGCCGCGACGACAGTGCTGGGGACACTCTATCTCGGACTGTTCCTGGGAACCACGGTCGGTATACGCGAGATTTTCACTGTCCGGGAATTTCATGTCGGTCCGATATTCGGCACTGCGGATCTCACTGCCGATCAACTGGCGCAGCTGGACGCTTGGGGCGGATTCACGGTCATCGCCCTGCTCGTGACCATCTGGATGTGCGACACCGCTGCCTATTTCGGCGGCCGGGCGATGGGACGTCACAAGCTGTTTCCGCGTGTGAGTCCAAACAAAACCTGGGAAGGCGCACTCTGGGGTGCCGCCGCTGCACTGGGTACCATGGCCGCCGCCCGCGTGCTCGTGCTTGATTACCTTTCGCTGTCGGAGGCGCTCGTCATCGGCGGGATAGTCGGTGTGCTCGGACAACTGGGGGATCTGGTCGAATCCCTGCTCAAGCGCGACGCGGGAGTGAAGGATTCTTCCCAGCTGCTTCCCGGGCACGGAGGGGTGCTCGACCGTTTTGACAGCCTGCTCTTTGTTTCCCCCGCGGCATTTCTCTACCTTGATTTCGTCGTGTTCGCCTGATGTCGCGCTCCTTCATGTAGATCTTCTCCGGATACGAGATGAAACAGACAAAGTATATCTTCATCACCGGCGGCGTCGTTTCCTCACTCGGAAAAGGGATCGCCGCATCCTCCCTCGGCATGCTTCTGCAGAGCCGGGGCCTGAACGTCACCATTCAGAAATTTGACCCCTACATCAACGTCGATCCCGGGACCATGAGCCCCTATCAGCACGGCGAAGTGTATGTCACCGATGATGGCGCCGAGACCGACCTCGATCTCGGGCACTATGAGCGCTTCCTTGGTCGTGACATGGGCAAGAACAACAACACTACGACGGGGCAGATCTATAATCACGTGATTCAGAAGGAGAGGAGGGGGGATTATCTCGGCGCCACGGTTCAGGTAATTCCGCACATCACGGACGAGATCAAACGGCGCTATGCCCGGCTTTCCAAGCTGGATGAGTACGACGTGATCATCACGGAGATCGGCGGTACGGTGGGCGACATCGAAAGCCTCCCGTTTCTCGAAGCCATGCGCCAGTTTGTCATGACCGTCGGGAAAAAGCACGCCATCATCATTCATCTGACACTCGTGCCGTATATCCCCTCTGCCGGCGAGCTCAAGACCAAGCCGACGCAGCATTCCGTAAAAATGCTTCTGGAGCTGGGAATTCAGCCGGACATGCTGCTCTGTCGAGCCGATCGTCCGCTGCCGCGTGCCATCAAGGAAAAAATCGGCCTGTTCTGCAACGTCCGGCCGGAGCTGGTCATTGAAGCGCTCGACGTGGATACGATTTACGAAGTACCCATCGAGTATCGCAAGGAGGAATTTGACAAAAAGGTCGTCAATCTTCTCCATATGCGCCCGAAGGATGCCGACATTGACCGATGGACGAAAATCCTCAAGCGTATCAAGGAACCGAAACACGAAATCCGCATCGGTCTCTGCGGAAAGTATGCCGAATACCATGACGCCTACAAGAGCATCATTGAGGCCTTTACGCATGGAGGTGCCGAGCACAATGCCCGTGTTCACCTGGAATGGATCCATTCCGAGGACATCGAGAAGCACGGGGCCGCGCGGTATCTGAAAGGAGTGGATGGGTTGCTGGTTGCCCCCGGTTTCGGAGAGCGGGGTATTGAGGGGAAAATCAAGGCTGTGCAGTACGTTCGGGAAAACAACATCCCGTTTTTCGGTATCTGTCTCGGACTGCAATGCGCAGTGATCGAATATGCGCGCAACGTCTGCGGCATCGTCGATGCAAACAGTACCGAGTTTGTGGAAACACCGTCCAACGTCATCGATCTCATGCTCGAACAGAAGAGCATCCAAACCATGGGAGGCACCATGCGGCTCGGCGCCTTCCCCTGCGTGCTCAAGCGCGGCACACGCGCCTACGATGCTTATGGACGGAAAAGTATCTCCGAGCGGCACCGCCACCGCTATGAAGTCAACAACGCCTTTGTGCCGGTGCTCGAGGAAAACGGCTTGGTGTTCAGTGGCACATCACCCGACGGTGAACTCATGGAAATGATCGAACTCACGGACCATCCCTGGTTTGTGGCATCGCAGTTTCACCCGGAGCTGAAATCCCGCGTCGTCGAGCCGCATCCGCTCTTCAGTCATTTCGTTCGCGCCGCCTTGCAGTATCGTCAGGAAATGAGCAGCAATCAGTCGGCGGCGGAGCCGAAAAACAGCTGACGCCGAAGCCGAAAATTCCTATCTTACGGAAGCGTATATCAGATTTGCAGGAGCGCCCATGAAGTACTTCACCATTGTTCTCATGCTGTGCGCGCTGGGGAGTGGTCTCCAGGCGCAGACCGATACTCTGCAGTATGACGGCATCACGCACATTCATGACGGAAAACTGATTGCCGCAACCCGTTTTCCCGGTGAAGTCGACGTCGTTTTCAACGCGCGATTCACTCCGGCTGAAAAGTGTACACTGCATACTGTTCTACTTGGCTTCAGCGTCGTCAAATTTCAGGCGTTGACCGGCAACGATACCCTGATCGTCTACGTGTATGAAAACGGGGACGTTCCGCCGCATCTGGTCAGTCTCGAGAAAACGTACAAAGTCAATCTCGGCGACGCCGGTTTCCCAAGTCCCAACATTCGCTTCGATCATCCGCTGGAAGCGGCAGCGCGCGATGTGCTGGCCGTGAGACTGAATCCCCCCGTCCTGTTTTCTCCCAAACGAGATTTTCTTGTCGGTGTGACGATGAAATCGACACAGAAATATGCCATCGAGGGAGGGCTGTGGCACGGACTCAGTTTGCTGTTCAATCCGGGTGTTTCGGAGCATGACCGCTATCGGCGCTACTCCGTGACACCCGATGCGGCGTTCGCATCCAACGCACCAGCGGTCGGCGGGAATCAGGCAGGATTGTTCATCCGGGCGATCGTTGGTTACAATCCGGAACTGCCGGTGATTTTCCCAACGGATATCGAAGAGACGCCTGCTCCTGTCTCCTTCGCACTGGAACGGAACTACCCGAATCCCTTCAATCCCCTGACCACGCTGGCATTCACCTTGGATGCTCCCGTACACGTGAGGCTGGCGGTACATGATGCCTTGGGCCGTGAGGTCGCACTGCTCGCCGACGGACCGATGGAAACGGGCCGCCATCGTAGGCAGTTCGATGCCGGCAATCTTCCGGGAGGATTGTACACGGCGCGGCTGAGTGCGCAGGGACGATCGCAAACACGGAAGATGCTGCTGATGAAATGAGAATCCCGGAACACAAGGTCGATGAGATACGCGCGGCCGCTGACATACTCGACGTTGTCAGCGGCTTCGTCCGTCTGAAGAAGACAGGACGAAACTACACCGGTCTCTGTCCCTTCCACCGCGAAAAGACGCCCTCGTTCAACGTCAATCCCGAGCGCGGCATCTTCAAGTGTTTTGGATGCGGGAAGGGCGGGAATGTTTTTACCTTCCTCATGGAAATCGAGCATCTCACTTTCGTGGATGCGGTCGAATCCCTCGCGGAACGGTACGGGATTGCGCTCGAGCGCGAGGGAGGATCACCGAAGGAGTCGCGTGAGGAAATTGAGGCCATGTACGTGGCCAACCGCATCGCCGCGCGCTTTTTCTTCGACACCCTGCAGGGAGAGACCGGCGCCGTGGGCCGGGAGTATTTCGCATCCCGCGGCTGGAGTACGGATACACAGCGAACCTTCGGTCTCGGTTTCGCACCGAACGACTGGCATGCATTCCTGCAGTATGCGCGTGCGCAGGATCTGAATGATGACATTCTCGAAGCCACGGGGCTCATCATCCGAAAGGAGGGAGGCAGTACATACGATCGTTTCCGAAATCGTGTCGTCTTTCCCATCACCAGTGTCAGCCGGAAGGTGCTGGGTTTCGGCGCCCGGGCGCTGGCCGCGGACGAGCAGCCCAAGTATCTCAATTCTCCTGAGTCCCCGATCTACAACAAGAGCCGCATCCTCTACGGTTTGGCACAAGCTCATCGTGCGATCCGTGATCAGGACGCCGTGGTTCTGGTGGAAGGCTACGCGGATGTGCTGTCGCTCTCGCAGGTGGGGATAGAGAACGTCGTCGCCACGAGCGGGACGGCATTGACGCCGGACCAGGTGCGGCTGCTTGCTCGCTACACCCGGAATTTTTTCTTTCTGTACGACGCCGACTCGGCCGGTCTGAACGCCATGCTGCGCGGCATCGACATCATCCTCGAAGAGGATTGCGATTCCCGTATCGTGCAGCTCCCCACGGGGGAGGATCCGGATTCCTACGTCCGGAAGCACGGGGCGGATGGCGTGCGTGCGGCGATCGCACAGGCTGTATCCTTTGTCGATTTTATCACCGACCGCTTCCGTGCGGAAGGCGGGCTCGACACCCCTGAGGGCAAGACTCAGGTCATCCATCGCATTGTGGACCTGGTCGCTCGCATGGACGATCCCATACGGCGGGAATTCTACATCCATCATGTCGCGGAGAAGTACGGTATATACGAGTCGGTGCTCTATCGCGAACTGGAGAAGGAACTCAAGACACGTGGAAGAAAGCGCATTGCGGCGCCTCCACCCGAAGTGTCCCGGGATCATGTCCCGGAGATCCTTTCCTCCGGCGATATCCCAAAGGAGGAGAAGCGCTTTTGCGAGCTGCTCATCCTTGCGCCGGCCGAAATCAAGACGGAAGTGCTGCATCATGTTCGCATCGGCTATTTCCATGACGTCCGCATACAGAAGTTTCTGCACGTCCTGCTCGAGCAGGAGGAACATGAGGGGAAAATCGATATCGATGCGCTCTGGGGATATGTGGAGGATGATGTCACCATGCACACGCTCCTTGCGGACATGATGATGGATCCGATTCGTCCGATCAGTGACTGGAGCCAGAAGCAGACCGTCACACCGACCGACGAACGCCGCGTCCTGCTTGACGCATACAAAAACGTCGTACGCCTGACGCTGGAGCATCGCGCCAACACCTTGCAACAACGGTTGAAGCACGAACAGGATCCCCTACTCATAGAACGCTTTCTGCAGAAACAACGCCTGATCAAGATTGACTGGGACGGTATTTCTGCGTTCGAGAACATTCCGGATTTTGAAACAGAGGAACTCTGATCCCGGTCCTGCGATGCTGTCGGCTTTTTATCCGGGATTCGTCGATGCAACCATCCTGCCCGAAATCCTGTTCAGGGAGTATGTTGTTTCATCATTTTCAGGCGAGATTGTATGGCAGCTCTTGAACATGCGGACATTTTGCAGCGACTCATCGGCATGGAGGGGTGGTCTCTCGAAGCGGGCCGGATCACCAAAACCTACGCAGCACCGAGCTTCCATCGTGCGGCCGGTTTTGTCACTCAGATCGCCATCATTGCGGATGCTGCGGATCATCACCCGGACATCGACATCCGATACAACAAGGTAATCATCCGTCTTTCAACGCACAGTGAGGAGGGGATAACGACGAAGGATTTCTCCCTGGCGGCGAGTATCGACGAGGCCTTTGCTCAATGAGTGCCGTCGACAGACTCGAACAGCTGAAGCATTTTCTCGAGCAGGAGCCCGAGGATTCCTTTACGCGATACGCCCTGGCGCTCGAGCACCTTTCCCGTTCGATGACGGCTGAAGGTATCGACCTTTTGGAGGAAACCATCGCCCGTGATCCGGCATACATCCCTGCATATCACATGCTGGGTCAACAACTCGCTCTGCAGGGTCACACGGAGGAGGCCCGTCAGGTCTACACGCGCGGCATCTCCGCCGCACGAAGTACCGGCGATTTCCACACCGCCTCCGAGATGGAGGCTGAACGCGACGAAATGGAGTAGCCGACCGTACGGATGCAAATTTTTGTTATATTTCCATTCGTCATTCTGCATCCCATGGAGTCGCCATGCCCAAATCCCACACCGAAATCCTTGAGATCTTCAAGAAATCCGGCGCGTTTCTTGAAGGGCATTTCGTCCTGACCTCAGGCCTGCACAGCCCGCATTATGTGGAGAAATTCCGTGTGCTCGAGCACCCGCTGCTCACGGCGGAGTTGTGTGCGGAGTACGTGGAACAGTGGGGAGGGCAGAAGCCCACCGTGGTCGTCGGTCCGGCCACCGGGGGTATCATCCTGGCGCACGAGACCGCGAAACAGCTGGGTGTGCGAGCCATGTTTACCGAACGGCTGGACGGCACGATGACGCTGCGGCGCGGGTTCACGCTGACGCCGGAAGATCGCGTCCTGCTCGTCGAGGATGTTGTCACCACCGGCGGAAGCGTCTTCGAAGTCATTGATGTCATACGGAGCACCGGTGCGCGGATCCTGGGTCTCGCTTTTCTCGTCGACCGCAGTGGTGGTGCAGTGGATTTCGGTATCCCTGCCAGGGCGCTCCTGACACTCAATGTCGTCACACATGAGCCCGATGATTGTCCTCTCTGCCGCGACGGGGTCCCGGTCACGAAGCCGGGGCGGTCGGGGAAATCCTGATCCTCTCGACGCTTTCTTTCGGCATTTTCTCACCGCTCCCAACAATCGAACATACCACCATGAGCCTCGCAGTGACATTCTCCACCATTCCTGAGATGTTTCTGAATCTCACGGATCGGTACATGCATGATGAGCGACCAATTCTTCTCCGCAAGGTGGAAGGTACGTATGCCCCGATCCGTTATGCAGAACTGCGCGAGATGGTAGCGCTGTTTTTTCATGGTCTGGCGCGATTAGGCGTCACCCGTGGCGATCGCGTGGCAATTCTCAGCGAGAATCGTCCCGAATGGGTGATCACCGATCTGGCGACACTGTATCACGGGGCGATGGACGTGCCGATTTTTCCGTCCCAGACCGCGAAGCAGGTGGAGTTTATCCTCCAGGATGCGGGAGCTTCCGTTGCAGTCGTCTCCAACCGTTTCCAGCTCACAAAGTTGCTCAAGATCCGTGGTGAGGTGAAATCCCTCAAACATGTGATCGTCATGAACGAGATGGAGGACATGCCTGAGGGCGTCCTTGGCTTCCGGCAGGTCCTCGATTCGGGGCGCTCGGAGTATCAGCAGCATCCGAATGCATTGCGCGAGGCATCCATCCTCGTCAAGCCGGAGGATCTCTGTACGATCATCTACACTTCGGGAACGACGGGCAATCCGAAGGGCGTGATGCTCACGCACCACAATTTCGTTTCGAATGTTGTTGCCGCCTCACAGGTGATTCACATCAACGATGCGGATGTGCTGCTTTCATTTCTTCCGCTTTGTCACGTGTTCGAGCGGATGGCGGGATTTTATGTCGCCATGTCCTGCGGGGCAACGACGGCCTACGCCGAGAGTATCGAAACCGTTGCGGAGAATATGCTTGAAGTACGTCCCACGGTCATGGTCGCGGTGCCGCGGCTGTTCGAGCGCATCTACAATCGCATCGCTTGCATGGTGGAAAAGGATGCGGCAGCGAAGAAAAAAATCTTCTACTGGGCGGTCGATGTCGGACGTCGGTTCGTACAGGCGGAGAAGCACGGCAAAGCAGGCATGCTGCTGCGTTCGCAGCATGCGCTCGCATCGAAACTGGTGTTCAGCAAACTGCAGGAACGCACCGGGGGTCGTATTCGCTTCTTTGTCTCCGGTGGTGCCGCCCTGCCGCGGGAACTGGGGGAATTTTTCGAGGCGGTCGGCATGATCATTATCGAGGGATACGGTCTGACGGAATCTTCCCCGGTAATCGCCGCCAACCGCCTGGGGAGACATCGGTTCGGCTCGGTGGGAGAGGCGCTTCCCGGCGTGGAGGTGAAAATCGCGGAAGACGGAGAAATTCTCACACGGGGGCCGCATGTCATGAAGGGCTACTATAACAACAGGAAGGCCACGGAGGAAGCCATTGACAGCGAGGGCTGGCTGCACACCGGTGATGTCGGCATGCTCGACGAACATGGGTATCTCTACATCACCGACCGGAAGAAGCATCTTTTCGTCAGCTCCGGAGGAAAGAATATCGCTCCGCAGCCGATCGAAAACCTTTTCGCGGGTTGCGAGTTCATCGACCAGTTTGTCCTGATCGGCGACAAGCGGATGTTCCTGACCGCGCTGATCGTCCCGGATTTCGACGCTCTGCGTGCGTATGCGGATTCCCACGGTATCCCGTACAGGGACAACACCGAACTGGTGAAACATGCAGAGATTTACCGTCTGATTGAGCGTACGATTCACGGGACGCAAAAGGATCTTGCGAATTACGAGAAAGTGCGGCGTTTCACATTGCTGGAACAGGCGTTCAGCATCGAAAACGGAGAAATGACTCCCAGTCTGAAAATTCGGCGCAAGGCGGTGGAAGAGCGCTACCACGACCTCATCGAAGCCATGTACCGTACCTGATTCCGGTTCTGTACGAATCATCAGACGGTTCCGTACATTGGTGAATATTGGGACTTTTCGTACATTACTTCCTTGACAGGCACAACGGTTCACATGCCCCATGATTGAAAGCTATATCCCCATATTTCTGATCGTAGGAATTGCGGTCATTTTCGGCGTCGTCTCGGTGAATCTTTCCTGGCTGCTGGGTCCCCAGCGTCCGTACAGGGAAAAACATTCGACCTATGAGAGCGGTGTGGATCCGGTGAGCACGGCGCATTACCGTTTCTCCGTCAAGTATTACATGGTGGCTCTCTCCTTCATTGTGTTCGATATCGAAGTCGTATTCATGTATCCCTGGGCTGTGCAGTTTCGGGAACTCGGCTGGACGGGATTTGTTGTTATGTCAGTGTTTATCATTGTCTTGGCCGTCGGCTTCATATACGAGCTGAAGAAAGGAGCATTACGATGGGATTAGAATCCGCCCTCGGTGAAGGATACATCACAACGAAACTCGACGCTCTGATCGGGTGGGCACGGAAAAACTCCCTCTGGCCGATGCCGATGGGGCTTTCCTGTTGCGCAATTGAACTGATGTCGGCCGGCGATCCGCGTCACGATATCTCCCGCTACGGTATGGAAGTCATGCGTTTTTCGCCCCGCCAGTCGGACGTCATGATCGTGGCCGGAACGGTGACCTACAAAATGGCGCATGTCGTAAGAAAAATTTATGATCAAATGGCGGAACCCCGCTGGGTGATTGCCATGGGAGCCTGCGCCTCCTCCGGAGGTATGTTCCGCAGCTACTCGGTTGTTCAGGGCATCGATCAGTTTCTGCCGGTCGATGTCTTCACCGCCGGCTGCCCTCCGCGCCCGGAGAACCTTTTCAATGCACTGATCGAGCTGCAGAAAAAGGTGGGAACATCCAGCGTTCTGGATTACCGCGATCGCAAGGAACCGATCATCCTTTCATAAACGAACCGCGGAACGTCACGCTCCGCGGACCATTCTGACGGAATCTCATGAATCCTGTAATCGAAAAGGTTGTCCACACGCTGCGCGAGCGGATGGGAGACGCAGTGGAGGAGGTTCGTGTCTTTCGCGACGATGTGATCGTCGTGGTCGACCGCAGCGTCGTGGTCGAAGCCGCTACCTGGCTGCGCGACAATGACGAGTGTCCCTTCCCTCTCTGCGAGGATGTGTTCGGGATCGATGCGTATACACGCACGAAGCGTTTTGAGGTGAATTACCATTTCTTTTCCCTGGCACAACACGTGCGTATTCATCTCAAGGTCCGCGTGGAGGAGGAGGATGCGCAGATCCCCACCATCACGGGCGTGTATCCCGGTGCAGGCTGGTATGAACGTGAAACCTATGACATGTTCGGTGTTACATTCACCGGTCACCGTGACCTTCGGCGTGTGTACATGCCCGAAGAGTTCGAATATTATCCGTTGCGCAAGGATTATCCGCTGATGGGTATTCCGGGGGCGCTCCCCCTGCCGAAACGAGGATAGGAGTATGAGCGAAACGAAACCGACCGCCGGCGACTTCTTTGATCTTCCCGTAAACACGTCGCACCTCCCGCCGAAGGAGAAGCGCAGCAAGCTGCTGCAAGCACTGCTGGATATGGATCCGAATCTCTCCTTCGATGATCCGCTCGAAAACGACATGGTGCTGAACATGGGGCCGTCGCATCCCGCCACGCATGGGGTGTTGCGCATTCTTCTGCGCCTGGACGGGGAGACCATCATCAACGCCATGCCTGAACTCGGGTATTTGCATCGCGGGTATGAGAAAATCGCCGAGAACGAGACCTATCATGAATTCATCACGCATACCGATCGTCTCGATTATCTCCAGCCACTGCACAACAATGTGGCGTACATTCTGGCGGTAGAAAAACTGCTCGGCATCGAAGCTCCGCCGCGTGCGCAGTATATCCGCACCATGCTGTCTGAGCTGGCCCGCGTGTCATCGCATCTGGTGGCATTCGGCGTGATGGCCATGGACGTTGGTGCCATGACGTTGCTGCTCTGGTGTTTCCGGGAGCGTGAGAAAATCCATGATATTTTCGATATCGTCGTCGGTGCCCGTTTCACGACGAGTTTCACGCGTATTGGCGGTATCGCGCAGGATATTCAGGATGACGGCATCGCCGCCATCAAGGCTTTTCTCGATCAATTCCCGGAGCGGCAGAACGAAGGCGAACGTCTTCTGAACCGCAACCGCATTTTCTTCGACCGCTGCCGCCACACCGGCGTCATCAGCGGGGAGGAAGCGCTTGCGATCGGGCTGACCGGTCCGAATCTCCGGGCGTCGGGCGTTGCGCTCGACTTACGTCGGGATGCCCCGTATCTGGTCTATGATCAGCTCGATTTCGACGTTATCACCGAAACCGAAGGCGATTCGCTCGCACGCTATTACGTCCGATTGCGTGAGATGGAGGAGAGCGTCAAGATCATCCGGCAATGTCTGGAGAAATTGCCGCAGGGATCGGTGCACGCCCACGAACCGAAAAAAGTGCTGCCGCGCAAGGAGCGCATATATACACGGATGGAAGAGCTGATCCACGATTTCATGATCGTCAATTTCGGTGTTAATCCGCCGGTGGGCGAAGTATATCATGCGGTGGAATCGGCGAAAGGACAGCTCGGATTTTCGATCGTCAGCCGCGGGGAAGGCCATCCTTGGAGGCTGAAAATCCGCTCCCCGTCATTCTGCAATCTGCAGGCCCTGCCGAGGCTGCTCAAGGGGCACCTGCTCTCCGATATCCTCGCCATCCTCGGCAGTCTCGATCCCGTCATGGGCGAGGCAGACAAATAACCATTCGCAGAGCATTTCGATGTTTACCGAAGAAGAACTCAAACACGTCGACGAAATCAAATCGCATTACCCGACCAATCTCTCTGCGGTCATGGGGGTGCTGCACATGTATCAGGACAAGTACGGGTACATCTCCGACGAAGGGATCACCTTTATCGCGAAGCTTCTTGATGTTCCCGAAGAAAAGGTGCTCGGTGTGGTCACTTTCTACGAAATGTACCATCAGCATAAGACCGGAAAGTACAAGCTTCAGGTGTGCACCAACGTCTCCTGCATGCTGCGCGGATCCGACATGGTACTGAAGACAATCAAGGACAAGATCGGCATCGGCATCGGCGAGATGACGGCGGACGGCCTGTTTTCTGTGCACGAAGCCGAGTGCCTTGGCTCCTGCGGCACGGCACCGATGATGTCCGTCAACAAGGACTATCACGAAAATCTGACACCCGAAAAGATCAATGAACTTATCGATGCCCTGAAGGCGCAGGGCTGACGCCCACGCCGGCTGCATCCGGAAACCATGAGCGAATACCAGCCAGTTCTCCTCCCAGCAATTCCCGATCTTCACAAGATCGACGTCTACGAACAGCACGGCGGCTATCAGCAGATCCGCAGAGCCCTCGCCATGACGCAAGAGGATATCATCGGCATCGTCAAGGACTCGGGTCTGCGCGGACGCGGCGGCGCCGCTTTCCCCACCGGCCTGAAGTGGTCCTTCATGCCCAAGAACGGCGAGAAGCCCAGCTACCTCTGCGTGAACGGCGACGAAAGCGAACCGGGCTCGTTCAAGGATCGGCAGATCTTCGAGTTTAACCCCCACCTCATGATCGAGGGTATTCTCATTGCGGGTTACGCCCTTCGGATCAAAGCCGCGTACATTTACATTCGCGGTGAGTACGAGAAGTGGGTGCAGATGGTGGAGAAAGCCCTCGCCGACGCCTACGAAAAGGGTTATGTCGGCGAGAAGATGAAGGATACCTTCGGTACAGGTTTCTCCTGTGAGATCTACGTGCATCGAGGGGCCGGCGCGTATATCTGCGGCGAGGAAAGTTCGCTGATGAACTCCATCGAGGGTCTTCGTCCCTACCCTCGCGTCAAGCCGCCGTTCCCCGCTCAGGTGGGATTGTGGGGATGCCCGACGACCATCAACAACGTCGAGACCATTGCCAATGTCCCGGTGATTCTCGAAAAGGGCGCGGAATGGTACAAGTCCATCGGTGCCGAAAAGCATCCCGGACCGATTCTCTATGGCATTTCCGGGCATGTCAACAAACCGGGTGTATATGATCTGCCCACAGGCATGCTGCTGACAGAGCTGATCTACGATGTGGCCGGCGGCGTTCCGGGAAACAAAAAGATCAAGATGGTCATTCCGGGAGGCAGCTCCATGCCGCCGCTTCGCGGAGACCAGCTCGAGGGAGTGCGCATGGATGCCGAATCCCTCAAGGAGGTCGGCTCGGCCATCGGTACGGCCGGTATCATGGTCATGGACGAGGATACCGATCTCACGCGCATTCTCACACGCATCACCCATTTCTACAAGGTCGAATCCTGCGGCCAGTGCACACCCTGCCGCGAAGGGACGGGCTGGATGCTCAAAGTGCTCAACCGCATGCTCGAAGGCGAAGGGACGCCGAAGGATCTGGA
The DNA here is from genome assembly GCA_016928515.1 of Bacteroidota bacterium. GTDB lineage: Bacteria > Bacteroidota > Ignavibacteria > SZUA-365 > SZUA-365 > BM516. Next base: position 33,926 of record JAFGKR010000345.1, read on the forward strand.
CCTCCTGCACAGCGTCGCGAAAAACATTGAGGGGAACACTGTCTGCGCGCTTGGAGACGCTGCCGCGTGGCCGGTGAAATTCACCATCGAACGCTTCCGCAACGAACTCGAGGCGGAGCTCCAGCGGTAATCAGAACGACGAAGTCACGTGCTGCCACAGGAAATCATTCGGAAAAGACGTGACGGTGAACCGCTTGCACGTCAGGAACTCGAATTCTTTTTCCAAGAATTCATGGAGGGCAACGTCTCCGATGAGCAAATGACCGCTCTGCTCATGGCCTCGTTCTATGCACCTCCGACCATGGACGAAGCCCTCGCGCTCACCGATATCTTTATCCGTTCCGGTAGTCGTATCGATCTCTCTGCCATCCCGGGGGTGAAGGTGGACAAACATTCCACCGGAGGAGTGGGAGATAAAACCTCGCTGCTGCTCGTCCCGATTGCTGCAGCGGCAGGGGTGCGCGTCCCCATGATCTCAGGACGGGCACTGGGACATACCGGCGGAACGCTCGACAAGCTCGAAAGTATCCCCGGTTTCAACGTCCATCCTCCGCCGTCCGCGATCGTTCGTCAGTTGTCGGAAATTGGTATGGTCATGGCGGGCCAGTCCGCCGATATCGTCCCGCTCGACCGCCGGATATATGCACTGCGAGATGTGACTTCCACCGTCGAAATCCTGCCGTTCATCGCAGCCAGCATCATGAGCAAGAAAATCGCGGGAGGAGCCGATGCCCTCGTGCTCGACATAAAGGCCGGCCGCGGAGCATTCATGCGCGAACGGGTGCAGGCGGAAGAACTGGCACTGCTGCTGGCCGGTGTCGGACGCCATTTTGACCTCCCGACCGTGGGCATTATCACCAACATGGACGAGCCGCTCGGCTATGCCATCGGCAACTGGTTGGAAGTGGTTGAAGTGGTGGACTGTCTACAGGGCAGAGAAACACCTGATCTCATGGAGGTAACCTACGCCCTCGCAGGTCTGATGATTCATCTCGGACGAAAGGCGCAGACGGTTTCCGAAGGCATCGCCGTGGCACGGGATGTCGTGCGAAGAGGTTTGGCGTTCGAAAAATTTCTGGAGCTGGTCCACGCCCAGGGTGGAGATCCTTCCTACATCCAGGAAACACTGCGCTACCGCAACGCGGAAGCCGCGGTGGAGGTCGTCGCTCTCTGCAGTGGCGTGCTGCACGGAGTGGACGCCCGGGCTCTGGGTCTCCTCGCGGTTGAACTCGGAGCCGGCCGGAAGCAACCCACCGATGAGATCGATCCGACAGCAGGCATCGTCCTCGCCAAAAAAATCGGTGAACACGTGGAAGAAGATGAAGTCCTGTGTCGCCTGTACAGCTCGGCAGCCCACGATCTCGTCCATTTCCGCGAACGTGTTCGCGAGGCCTTCTCGATTGGTGACAGGGAAATCCCTCGCGCCGACAAGATTTTTTCGTATTTTGATTCTGATACCATCGTTCCCTGGAGTCCGGAGTCCCGGGCTCCCTGACGTTCGTGGCACCGTCGCACTGCGGACATCATACGATGCAATGGACTGCTGTACTGTCGTCTCCTGCATGAGGCCCGTATGAAGCGATTGCTCCCGCTGATCCCATGTATTCTCCTACTGGTCGCATCCGTTCCTGCGGAAGCACAGGTGTGGAATGAGGTGCGCATCGTTCGTGTCGACACCACGAACTTCCCTTCCATCAAGGTACATGTGCGGGCCTTCTGCGCAGGACAGCAGAGCTCGAACATCAATCCGGTCACCATCCGTATTTACGAGGACGGGCAGCTCAAGAGCATGATGGGTTCGCTCGACTGTCCGAATGAAACTGTCCCCGTATCCGTCGCTCTCGCCCTGGATCGCAGCGGCTCCGTCGCCGGAACCGCCCTGTATCGCATCCAACTGGGCGCATGGCGTTTTGTCGAATTGATGCAGGCACATACGACGGGGGACGACGAGGTCGCACTCCTCAGCTTCGGCGATGATGTCACGCTGGATCAGCCGCTGACGACGAACATGACCGAGCTGTTCGAGGCCATCAACGATCTCTATCCCTTTGGCGTCACCACGATGTACGACGCCCTGATTGCCGCTCTGAACGAAGTCGCCGCGCGCGGCACCAATCCCATCAAGGCCGTGGTCGTCATGTCCGACGGGGGAGACAACAACAGCCTGGCATCCCTGGCGGACGTCATTGCGCTGGCCCGCCAATTGGGCATCCCCATATTTTCCATCGGTCTCCGCTATATCGACAACGACAATGAACTCCTGAACATGAAGGCCCTCGCCGACTCCACCGGCGGGCATTTCCTCATCGTTGACCACCCCGATGACATCGTCGCCTCGTTCAACGCCATGATGTCGCTGGTCACGGGCGGGATGAACGACTGCACGTTCAATTATCTCTCCGAATGTCCCGACGGCTCCCTGCGAGAACTGACAGTGATCGCCGAGGCCTGCGGGGTCGCCGATACGGCGCACGTGCGGTATTATGCTCCGATCGACCCCAATCTTCCGGCGTTCAATATATCCTTTGATTCGTCCTTCGCCTATGAGCGCGGGGATATGCTTGTGCCCGTCTCCATCGACGCCGAAATCTCCGGAACCGTGGATCACCTCCAATTCAAGGTCCTCGAACGACCACCACTCACGTTCCGCGAAGTCGTGACCGCCGGCATGCTTGCCGCACAGGGAACGGTGACCTCGCAGCGCGTTGGGGATACGATCATTGTCGATGTGCAGGGGCCGATTGCGGTATCGGGCAAGTCCACGCTGCTGAAACTCCGTTATGCCACACCTCCGGTGGGCAAGGACACGACATTCATCTTCCCCGTCTTCTATCTGGATTTTGAAAGCCCGGACTGTATTCAGAAGGGAGCAAAGAACAGTTATCTGACGATACTCAAGCGTCCGGGACTCGATGTCATGTGCGGGGATTCCATTTTCGTGGACTGGGATGAGACTACGGGCTCGTACAACAATCCCCTGATCACTTATGCGGTGGGTGTGCAGAACAACAGTGCGCTGTATGCCGAAAACACGCGTATCCGTCTTCATGTGCCCCCGGGGATCGAACTGCTCTCTCCGTCCGACTCGCTCATTCTCCCCACCAATCCCCTGCCGCCCGGACAGACGGGATTCGTCGAATTCCTCATGCGGGTGCAGCCGTCCGATACGACGCGACACTTCCGCATCTGTGTTGAGGTGCAGCCCGACAGTGGCCGCGTCACCACGTGCTGCAAGATGCTGACAGTGGAAGCTGCCAAAACCGCGCTCGAAGCGGAATGCGAAATGACTGATCGCATCGTGTGGGACGACAGTCTGAATACGTACGTGCCCGAGGTCTTTCCCGTCACGGTGCGTATCAGGAATTTGAGCGATCTGGCTGCGAAAAATATTCCGACCTGGATCCACGTACCGCCGGGATTTGCCATCGACAGCACCACTCCACCGCTCACTGTCGTTTCGCCGAATGTGCTGACGCGTGCCGACACCGGAACGATGACGTGGTACGTGCGTCCCCTGGAGCGGCCGACCTCCGATCTGCTGCATTTCTGTGTCAAGGTCGCGGCAGGGAAGGATACGGCGGAATGCTGCAGCGTTATCTACGTCGAAGCGTCACCTGTACGGGCACAGCTTCTCTGCAGTGACACGCGTGTTCTCGTCTATGACGACGGAACCGGGAAATACGATCCCGAGCGCATGTTGCTCATCACCCAGGTGAAAAATCTGTCGAAACTGCCAATGACCACAACGCGGGGACACATTCAACTTCCGTCATTCCTGAAACTGGACGCGGGCGAATTCCCCACGAAGGATTTTCCCAACAGCGCGGTCATACCGCCCGGCGACAGCGCGGAGATCAAATGGGTGGTCATCACGACGGGACCACCACATCCCCCGACACGGATCTGCGTCAATATCACCGCGGAGAATTTCCCCGGTGCCCAATGTTGCACGGCGCTAGACATTCAGACCGTGAACGCCATTCCCATGTTGACCTGCACACTCAATGGACCGGATACGATCCGCTACACAAGCGGCAGCTACGTGCCGAATCCGGGCCTGTTCACCGTGCATGTTGAGAACACGGGAGACACACCGGCAAAAAATCTCTATGCCGCACTCCTGCAGGGCGAGGATCTGTCCATTGATGCCTCGGATCAGTCGCTGAAGCTGCTCACCGACTCCCTCGCCGCGGGGAAAAGCGTCAACGGCAGTTTCCGTGTGCGTATTCTCGATCGTACGGTGGGGCGTCACGACACAATCCGCGTCACCGTCTATGCCGAGAACGGGGGCGGAATGGTCTGCGAGAAAGTGGTGTTCATCGAGCCGGTGCGTGGTCCCGTACTGCAGCTCAACTGCGACGGACCGGATTCGCTGGTCTTCGTGGATGCGCTGAACATGTATCAGCCTTCGCCGTTCACCATTCAGTTGGAAGCACGCAACGTCGGAACCGCACTGGCGGATTCCGTCGTCGCGGAGTTTCTCCCGCCACCGGACATCATTCTTGCCACAGGAGAACAGGCTGCAAAGCTGTTGACACCCTCAAGCCTGGGTATCGGGCAGATCGGTACTGCCACCTGGCAGCTTCGTGCCGTACCGCGTACCGTTTCCCGGATCGACACCATATACGTACAGGTGAAAGCGAGGGGCAAAAGCCTACAGCAGACAGAGCCCTGTCCCATCGCGGTCTTCATCCCGGCTGCTCGCGCGGCAGAGCTCTCGCTTACCTGTCAGGTCGTGAAGGAGGCAGGGGAGGACGATACCGTCATCGTCGCCGCGGGCCTCGTGAACAATGGCACTGCCACGGTGTACGATGTCTCGGTGCAGGTGCAGTTTCCGAGCAAGCTTACGCTCAATCCCGGCACGCAATCCCTCGTGCTTTTCGCGGATTCGATTCGTCCCGGAGAGGCATTGCGGTCATTCCCCTGGCGTTTCACGATCGAGCGTGGTGCCGTACTCGACAGTGTCGATGTCTGTTTCAACGTTACCGCGCGTTTCCTTCCGCCGCTGAATTGCTGTACGTCTGTGCGTATCCCTCAGGCGGACAAGGGTGCGTTTGCGTCTTCCTGCACGCTGCAGCCAGATACCGTCTTTGTGGCGCAAAGTAGCGGAGAGTATGAAGAAGCGCTGTTCCGCACGACGATCAGCAATCCCGGCACCGTCGTCGTGGATTCCATCCGCTGCAGCATCATCGTCCCGAACGGTGTCGTGCTTGCAGCGGGGGATGCACAGGTGAAGACGGTACGTAATCTGCAACCCTCCGCGTCGGAGGATGTGCAATGGCGTCTGCGTTTTGTGCGTGATACGGCGACGGTCTACTCCGTCCGGGATATCCGCGTGGAGATGGTCGGTGCCGACGGCCTGCAGCAGTGCGAAGAATCCGTTGTCGTCGCGCCGCCACCTCAGCTGCCTTCGGATTTTATTCTCGCCTGCATGATTCCGGATACCCTCGTGTACGACCGCCAGTTGAACACCTACGACCCATCGCCGTTTCTCATTCGCGCGGAGATACGGAATACGGGCTCCGCCACGCTGACCGACATCCGGGCGACGCTGACACCTGCTGCAGAAATCACGCTCGAATCGGGCGAATCGCTGACGAAGCAGCTCGGTGTGGAGCTTGGTCCCGGACAGAGTGCAAGTATCGCATGGAGTTGCAGCGGTATTCCGCAGACGGGTACACGAACAGCAGTTTCGCAGATCCGCGTCGAGGCGGACGGAACGCTCTCGCGGGATTGCACGCCTGTAACCGTGCTATATCATCCGCCATCCAACGATTCGGTGGATGCGCAGTTGACGTGCGTGGCACCCGATACGATTTTTTTCCGTGGACCGGGTCAGGGTTGGTCACCAAATCCGTTCTCTGTCACGGCACGGATCAGCAATACCGGCACAGCCCCCCTTGCGCAGCTCCGGCTGCAGCTCGAATTCAATCCGGCATTCGGACTTGAAACCGGGGAAAGCATGGACAAAGTGTTGGATGAGCCACTCCTCCCGGGTCAGACCGCTTCGGTGAGCTGGGTGCTCCGCGTATTGTCGACACCGGTCGGCTCGCTGTCCGCGCTTCGTGTTCGAGCGCAGGCACCGGCTCTCGGGGTGCGTCTGTGCGACATGCAGCTCATCGTCGAGCCGTCGCAGGCCATATTCACGATGAGCATTCCTGAAGACAACGTCGGTGTCATGGGGGAAACCGTACGTGTTCCTATCCATATGCGAAACACCTACGATCTCCTGTTTCGTGATCTGACAATCGCAGTCCACGCTGATACTGAATTTGTCGAACTGCGTGGCGTCTCACTCCAGGGTACCCTCTTTGCAGGCTGGCCGGAGCCCAGCACCGATGTTCCGGAAGAAGGCGTTCTGCGTATTTCCCTCGCAGGGGATGCAGTGATCCCTCCTGAGGGAATCATGCTGTACCTGCAGTGCTACCTCAAGCCGCAACCCGGCTCCCTGGGAGATCTCGGAGTTGTCATGAGTACGCTGCGTTTCATGCACCATCATTTCGCACTCGAGCCAGGTGTCAGTGCGCTCACTTTCGATGGGATGATTACCTCCTCCGGCACCTGTATAGAGCCTCTGGTCACAGATACATATTTGCAGCTTGCCAACCGTCCGAACCCGTTCAATCCGGTGACGACGATCTCCTATCATGTCCCGCCGGATCTCGATGGGCAGTATGGTCGACTCGAGGTTCTCGATATGCACGGTCGCCTCGTGCAGCGATTGGTGGATGGACCTCTGCAGGCCGGCAACCATGAACTGCGCTTTGATGGTACCGGCCTCCCGAGCGGCATGTATCTGTATCGCATCATCAGCGGCCACCGCATGGTCACGCAGAAAATGCTTCTGAGTAAATAATGCGCCGTCTCCGTACTCCTCCCGCCGCCGCCGCGCAACGGACCGCCGCAGATCCATTCCTCACTACTTGCACCGCGGGGACGGCGACTGGCGGTCAGCGGCGGGGGAGGGGAGTATATCCGGAGACGACGGAAGCAGATACATATCCTCAATGGCCTTCCTGCAAGTAATCGACAACAGGGAGCACGCATGCCGCAGGTCAAAATTCAGGGTGTCGACATTGAATACCGTGTTCTCAAGACGAGACGAAACCGGTATATCCGATTAACGGTCTCCGGGAAAAACGGAGTTCGCATTTCCGCGCCATGGGGGTATCCCGAGCGTGAACTCCACGCCATGGTACGTGAGAAGGGAGCCTGGATTCTTGACCGCCTTCAATATTTTCGGTCGTTGGAGGAGCAGCAGCCCCGCTGGCGATACACCGATGGTGAATTGCTGCTCGTGCAGGGGGAATGGACGCCACTTCGAATAACGCCTTGGGAATTCAACGCCGGGCGTCTTCGGCTGGAAACCGGGGTGCTGGAGATTCGGTTGCCGCAGTCTCGTTTGAATGATCCTTCGATTGTGCACGATCTGTTCCTGCGGTGGCTGCGGCGCTGGGCTTTACAGGAGTTGTCGCACCGGATAAATTCCCATGCCGACGCGATGCGGCTGCGACCGGGACGTATTACGATCCGCGCGCAACGGAGCAAATGGGGCAGCTGTTCGCAGAACGGTAATATCAGTCTGAATATGCGGCTCATGCTGGTGCCGCCTGCGGTCGCAGATTATGTCATGATCCATGAACTGGCGCATTTGCGACAATTGAATCATTCTCAGCGGTTCTGGGGGATCGTCGACCGATATTGTCCCGACAGGAAAACCCATCAGCGATGGCTTCGGGAGCACAGCTGGCTGCTGGAGATGGATTAGGGAGGACACCCAAATCGGAAGGGGGAGACGAATGGTAATGGGAGGAAGCGTGAAATTTTGTACTTTTCACATCCGATTGAATCATTTCCCGCAGCAACGCATCACACCCATGAGTATCGAACAGGAAGCAGAAGTCATCGAGAAAGCGAAGCGCGGTGACTCCGTGGCGATCAAAAAACTGGTCGACGAATACGCCCCCGTCATCTTCCGTTTCTCGTATAACATCTGCCGTAACCAGGATCGGGCTGAACACGCGACGCAGGAAACCTTCATGAGTATTCTCAAGAAGCTCCATCAGTTCGACAACCGCTCGAAGTTTTCCACTTGGTTGTACACCATCGTCTCGAATCACTGCTTGATGCTTGCCCGCAGTGAGAAGACCAGACGTACCGTGTCTCTCGACGATGAAGAGGGCAGTCTGCCCGAAATCCCGATTGATCATTGGGAACACGATCCCGGTGTCAGCGTGGAACGGGCTGATCTCAAACAGTACCTTGACGACGCCATAGACCGGCTTGCGCCGGAGTACAAAGTTGTTTTCGTCCTGCGGGATATCGAGGGTCTCTCGACCGAGGAGGTGAGCAGCATCACCAATCTGAGTGTTCCCGCAGTGAAGTCGCGGCTGCATCGTGCACGAGCATTTCTCCGCAACGAACTCACGCCAATTTTCAACGAGCACAGCGATGAGTGACAGCATGGACCGCCATTTTCATTCCTGCCAGGATGTGGTCGACTACATCTGCGAGCACTTCGGCGATGATACGGATTCGGAGCGCTGCCTTGAACTCGCCCAGCACCTGGAGCACTGTCCCGATTGCAACGCATACTGTAACTCCATCGACAAAATGATTGGACTCTACCGGGCGACTTCCCCCTGTTTCTCGGATGAGGCACGGCATGTGCTGCTTGACGCTCTCGGTATCGACGAGACCGACTGAATCCTCTCCCGCATTGCCTGCATCAAACGTCTGCGTCTGAACATGATGCTCGGGTAGACCCATATCCCGATGCACTCCGGGTTCCCGACGTGAATACGCCGTTTCGTGAACAGGGCACTTTTACTGTATGATTCTATTTGCGGTTGCCGCCGGTGCGGCACTCGGAGCGGGAGCAGGTTATCTGATCAGTACAAACCTGAGCCGTTTCATGGGCGGATGCCCGATCATGTGCAATCCCCGTGTTGCGGTTCCCTACTTCGCCTTTATCGGAGTGTTGCTCGCTCTGGAGATAGCCGGCTGATCACGAGAGAACTGTCCGTGGACCGCCTGAGAACAGGTCGATGGTTCACGATCGGCATTTGACAAACGTTGTGTCACAACTCATGCAGTACGAATCGTCATGACTCAGAACAAACGCGTCGTTGTTTTTTCCACCCCGACCTGTCCGCATTGCACACATGTGAAGCGCTATCTCAAGGAGAAAGGCATTCGCTTCAAGGATGTGGATGTCAGCAAGGATTCGCGTGCGGCTGCCGACATGGTTCGTAAGACCGGCCAGAAGGGTGTGCCCCAGCTGTGGATTAACAATCGTCCGGTCGTGGGCTTTGACCGTGGCAAAATCGATACGTTGCTCAATCTCACATAACACATTCATTCCAATGGAGGAATCATGAACATTCAACCGATCGATGACCGCCTGCTCATCGAGCGCATCGAGCAGGAGGAGCAGAAAGTCGGCAGCATCATCATCCCCGACACTGCGAAGGAAAAGCCGCAGATGGGCAAGGTGGTCGCCGTCGGAACCGACGAGGATCTCAAGGAGGTTTTCACGGAAGGCGACAGTGTCCTGTTTGCAAAATTTGCCGGCGACGAAATCAGCTATAACGGCACGGATTACCTGATCCTCAGCCGAGCGGACGTACTGGCGATACTTCGCTGATGCCCGCGATACTTCGCTGATGCCCGCAGGTCCAGGTTCAAGGGAACCGTTCGCTTCATCATGCCGCTGTTCCGGCGGCATGACCACGTCCCACCCCCTCACACGACATTTCCGAAACGCTCGATAACGCGCAGCGGCGTTTGATCGCCGACTGCGCGTCTATCCGTTCATCGGGAGCCTTTCCCGTCATCGTGCAAGCGCCGTGCTGTCACGGTCCATGATGACGGTCACGCAGGGATTTCTCTCGGAGTGAGGAAATGAAAAATATTTTCTCCCTCTTGACTCGAATTCGGACAAGCCGTAGCTTGTTTCAATTACGAATTTTGCACACGAATTCCCGGCTTCAGAACAGGTCTTGCACTCATGAGAGCTTGTGACGACGACTTTCCGCGATCCACGACAAATATATTTAGACTGCTTAAAAATTACCGAAGTCTCCTCTTCCCTGTTTTGAGTATCGCGCTCATGGCGGGGTGTTATGCGTTTGTGGACGATGAAACACCGCCGGAGTGGGAGGACCCCTCTGGAACGGGGAATGATGTCGCTGCAATTGCGGCCGGGACAGGTGGACCGGGTGCGGCAGTGTTCAATGCAAAGTGTGCGGTTTGCCATCAGATGGACGGCAAGGGAATCCCCGGTGTGTATCCATCGCTCGTCGGCTCGGAAATCGCCACCGGTGATCCCATGATCCCGATCAAGATCGTACTCCATGGTTTCCAGGGACCGATCGAACGGAACGGGAACCGGTACAACGGTGTCATGCAACCTTGGAAAAACGATCTCAGCGACCAGGAAATTGCTGACGTAATCAATTACGTCCGAACCAACTGGGGCAACAGCGCAACCGAGATTACGCCCAACGCCGTCGAAGAGGTGCGGGCGGCGACAAAGTCCCGTTCCGGCGCATATACGGAAGAAGAACTGCACTCATCGCTTTGATGACAATGAACGACATGCAATCACGGTACCAATATCATGCTTGACTGGCTCCCTGAAAATGTGTCCGTTTTTGGCGAAGGCGTCGATCACCTCTTCAGGCTGATCTACTACATTTCCATCGCTATTTTTTTGCTCGTTAATACGATATACATACTCTTCATTATCCGTTACAGGCGGAAACGCAAAGGAGAGAAGGCGTATCATTATCACGGCAACAATCTCCTGGAATTCTCCTGGACGGCGCTGCCGTTTGCACTCTTTCTGTTCCTCGCGTTTTACAGCGATGGCATCTGGGAGGATATCAAGTACTCCGAGAAGAAGCCGAATCCTGATCTCGTCGTAGAGGTGATGGGACAGGCCTACCTCTGGCATTTTCGCTATCCCGGGTCCGACGGGATATTCGGCCGTCGCGAACGACGATTCATTTCGCCCACCAATCCCTTCGGGGTCGATCCTGAGGATCCGAACGGGAGGGACGATCTGACCGGCATCAACACCATGCATATCCCTGTCAACAAGACTATCCTGGTTCGGCTCTCGTCGATGGATGTCATCCACAGCTTTTTCCTACCCAACATGCGGGTCAAGCAGGATGCGGTGCCCGGGCAGTGGGTCGATGTGTGGTTCAATTCCGTCAAAACCGGGGAGTACGAAATCGCCTGTGCCGAACTGTGCGGCAGTGGCCACTATCTCATGCGCGCCGTCCTCACCGTACAGCCGCAACGGGAATTCGACACCTGGATCGATGAACAGTATACCAACAAGCGCGTATCGCTCGCGAGTGCGCAAGCAACGACAAACGAGTAACGACAGCGAAGCACAATGGAAGCAGCTCTTCATACGGGGCATGACGGTCACGCTGCGGGCCACGGCCACAGCAACTCCTTCATCCGCACATACGTATTCTCCACCGATCACAAGATGATCGCAAAACAGTTCATGGTGACCGCGTTCATCTTCCTCTTCATCGGCGGTGCCTTCGCCCTGTTCATCCGGTGGCAGCTCGCCTATCCCGGCGAACCCATCCCGGTTATCGGCACCATGCTGCCGTCCACTTGGGTGAATGATGCCGGAGCCGTGACCGCCGAATGGTATACGCAGCTCCTGACGATGCACGGAACCATCATGATTTTCGCCGTCATCATCCCGCTGCTGGTGGGGACGTTCGGGAACTTCGCCATTCCCTTGATGATCGGCGCGGACGACATGGCATTTCCTTTCCTCAACATGGTTTCGTACTGGCTTTTTCCGATCGCGGGTCTGATCATGATGGCCGGCTTTTTCATGGAAGGGGGAATGGCCGCATCGGGATGGACCGCCTACCCGCCTCTCAGTGCCATTGCCTCTCCGGGACAGACACTGTGGATCGTCAGTCTCTTCCTTATCGGCTTCTCATCCATTCTCGGCGGTGTGAACTACATCACCACGGTACTCAACATGCGTGCACCGGGGATGAAGATGTTCGACCTGCCGATGACTGTCTGGGCGGTGTTCATCACTGCGATCATCATTGTCATCGGGACACCGGTGCTGGCGTCCGCCCTGGCAATGCTCTTCATGGACAACTTCCTGCACACGAGTTTTTTCCAGCCGGAGAATCTCATCGTTCCGACGCGTGACATGTCGCGGACGGCAGGCGGAGGGCAGCCGCTGCTCTGGCAGCATCTCTTCTGGTTCTATTCGCATCCCGCCGTATACATCATGATTCTCCCGGGAATGGGCGTCGTGTCAGATGTGATTTCCACGTTCGCCCGGAAACCCCTCTACGGCTACCGGGCAATGGTGTTCGCCATCGTGGCAATCGCATTTCTCGGCATTGTCGTGTGGGGGCATCACATGTTTCAGTCGGGTATGAATCCCCTTCTGGGTACGACCTTCATGGTCAGCACCATGGTGATCGCCGTACCCTCCGCCATCAAGACCTTCAACTGGCTGGGTACCATGTGGCGCGGGAAAATGGAATTCACAGCGCCCATGCTCAATGCGGTCGCCTTTGTCTCCATGTTTGTCATCGGCGGACTCAGTGGCATTTTCATGGCCTCGACACCGGTGGATGTGTTCATCCATGATACGTACTTCATCGTTGGGCACATTCACTACGTTCTTTTCGGGGGGAGTCTCTTCGCAGTCTTCGCCGGGCTCTATTACTGGTTCCCGAAGATGAGTGGCCGCATGTACAGCGAACGTCTCGCGAAGTGGCACTTCTGGATCACATTCGTCACTTTCAACGGCACGTTCTTTCCGATGCATATACTCGGCATGGGCGGAATGATGCGTCGCATCTACGATCCCACGGTGTACGACTTCCTCAAGCCCTTCCAACCGATGAACGAGTTCATTACCATCAACGCCATGATTCTCGGCTTCGCGCAGTTGCTTCTGATTGCAAACTTTGCCTGGTACTGGTTCGGCGGACGGAAGGCGAAGCGAAATCCCTGGCGTGCAAACACGCTGGAATGGCAGGCACCGTCACCGCCCCCGCACGGGAATTTTGATCGCCCTCTGCATGTGTATCGCGGGCCATATGAATACAGCGCACCCGAAAGTGTGCAGGATTATCTGCCCCAGACCACATCACCGGAAGACCTCGTGGAGCAGCGCCGGCACCACGAAATGCGGCTCTCCCAGGTACAGCAAGCAGAACATCTTGATTAGAAAGTGGTACACAGCATGAAAACTCACCTTCCGCCCTTCACTCGTTCGCATCGCTGGTTGCATCGTATCGCCGCCATCCTCGCAGTGGGGACAATCCTCCTCATCGCCAAGGGCGGTCTTGTCCACAGCGCGGGTGCAGGCCTGTCCGTTCCTGACTGGCCGACAACGTATGGGGAAAACATGTTCACCTATCCCGTTGAAAAATGGACGGGAGGCATTGTCTACGAACACGGACATCGCCTCATCGCCTCCGGTATCGGCGTATTGATGATTGTCGTTACCGTATGGGTGTGGATGAAGGATGATCGCCGCTGGCTCAAATGGCTGAGCACCACGGCACTGCTGGCGGTGATCATACAGGGAGTACTTGGCGGACTGACCGTCCTGATGCGATTGCCGACGGCGGTATCCGTAAGCCACGGGATGCTGGCGCAATTCTTTATGCTGATGACCGTGCTCATCGCTGCTGCGACCTCTCCACGGTGGCGCAAGGGCGTGCCTCCCATCGCAGTGGATGCACGGCGCGGTTTACAGCGCCTTCTGCAGGCAACGGTGATCTTCACCTTCGTGCAGATTCTTCTCGGAGCAATCACCCGGCACACTTACAGCGGTATGGCCATCGCCGATTTTCCGCTGAATAACGGACAGATCATCCCTGCATTCACATCCTTTGGTGTTGCGATTCAGTTCGCGCATCGCGTCGGTGCCGTCATTCTCACCGCCATGATTTTCACGCAGGGCATTCGCATTCTGCGGCAACGGGCGTTGTCAAAGCTCCGACTTCCCGCAGCCGCAGCCATCGGCATGGTGACGATACAGTTCATGCTGGGTGCCACGGTGATCTGGACACGGGAGGCGATCGTACCGAACACGTTCCATGTCCTCGGAGGGGCGCTGACATTCACGCTGGTCTTTCTGACCTATGTCCGCAGTGTTCGCTACTACCGCTTTGCCTGCGAACCGCAGAATGAGAAGGAGCTGCATCTGCAGGGAGTGAACGCATGAGACACGACAAGAGCAGCGCAATATCCGTGAGCAGCGATGTCCTGAACCGGTGGGACGCAGTTGCCGCGTATTACGAGCTGACCAAACCCGGTATCACTTTGATGGTGGTCATGAGTACCGCTGCCGGGTTCTACCTGGCTCTGCCGCGCGAACTTCTGACCCTGGAGTATGCACTGCTGTTCGTGCTGACGGTGATCGGAACCGCGTTCATTTCCGCCGGCAGCTGCGTGCTGAATCATGTCATCGAACACGAGCATGACCACCGGATGAAACGAACCATGTTTCGTCCCATTCCATCAGGAAAGGTGCGGTGGTCAAGTGCCCTCGTGTTCGGTTTGACCCTGGCCGTGACAGGAATCGCCGTGTTGCTCTTTGTGCAGCCGTTGACCGCATTGCTGGCGCTGATCACCGCGCTGCTGTACCTCGCGGTGTACACTCCGCTGAA
>JAFGKR010000346.1 GCA_016928515.1 Bacteroidota bacterium
ACGGAGTCGGGGATGCCTTTGTTGACGATATAGTTCGAGTACGTCACCGTGATGTTGGCTTCATCCTTTGCATTGTCATTCTGTGGTTTGCTGGGTAGGCCCTGGCGACGAAAACGCATCGGGGATTCCATTATCACATCGATGCGCCGCGGCAGCCAATAGCTGCCGTCGACGCGTGTGTATGACAACGTGACCTGCGCGGAGGCGCCTTCTCCGGGATCGATGTCCGCACGCAGGATCACATCCCTCCGCTGATCGATGAAGAGCATGGCACGCTGCAGCCGGATGGTGTCGGACCGGGCGAACATGCGTACTTTCACACACTCCTTGCCGTGTATCTTCGCCGTCCCCTGTATCACCATGTCGTATTGTTCCGTATTGAACATGGTGGGACGAAAGGCAACCGCATCCCGTGGCAGCATGGCAAACCCGTCGCTCTCGATGTGTATGCGATCTGGTTTCCTGAAATACAGCACTGCCGTCATCTCGGGGACGCTCAGGCCCGTCATGTCTACAACCACGTTGACGTTCACACGATAGTCGTCGATGCGATCGTACTGCTTTTGCACACGGGCGATCAGTGCCGCGGGATCCTCGGTGACCTGCGCTGACGCCTCGCAGGAAAGGAAAACGGTGAGAACGATGAGAGCGGTGGTGCGGAACAGATGCGTCGGGATCATGAGAGAATGTCCTTTTTCCGGAAGATGTTCCATGCGACGCCGAGAAACAAGAGGAAAAAGACGGCGAGGAGAAGCACGTCCCGCCCGATGGCTGCCAGGTCGACGGACTGATCGAATGCTTTCCGCCAGACATCCGTGTACGTCGTAAAGAGGTAGGGCCGGAGATTCTCGAAAAATTCGAAGGGCAGATTACCGAGAATGATGAACAGGATGATGACGGCAAACGAGCCCACAATGGGACCGATGGCATTTTCCACGAAGGAGCTGAACAACAGGCCCAGCGACGCGACGACGCACATTGCCCACCCGGCAAGGAAATACGAGAGCAGGAAGCGCCACCAGAGTTCACCGGCGGCGATGATGGCGATGCCGTCCTCGCGCAGCATGAGCATGTCTCCATGACCGAAGAACAGCAGTCCGAGACCGACACTGAGAATGGCGAGGAATATCACCAATGCGTACGTGTAGCCGACAGCGCCGATGGTTTTCACCAGGAAGATCGTATTCCGGGAAGGGGGTCGTGTCAGCAGAATGCGATAGGTCCCGCTGGTGGCTTCTCCCGCAAGGATGTCGCCTGCGACGAGAAGGATGAGGAAGGGGACATGGACAAACAGGGAGTTCATGACCATGTTGGCCACAAACCAGCCGTTGAACAGCGAGCCGACGAAGAGAAAATTTTGCTGCAGTCCCCGCGTCATGCTGTTGATCATGTCGTCGCCCGCGAATGAGAGTCCCCAATACACCAGCGGCACCAATGCGCCGATCAGGCCGAAGCCAATATAGGTGCGCATTTTCCGGAAAATCTTGACCAGTTCGAGGCGAATCAGGGCCGCCATGAGTTTCTCCGTTGATGATGTGCTCGTCGGTGCCGGCCGACACGGCGCCGCGTGTTCAGCCGCGCTGCCTGGCGGCGAGGTTGCGCAGGTATCCGACTTCGTTGTCTTCCAGGTAGCGCCAGCTCCCTCGTCTGAGTCCGCTGAGTGTGAGTCCCGCGTACGCAACGCGATCGAGTTTCCTGATTTCGTACCCGAGGGATTCGAACATGCGGCGGACCTGGCGGTTTCTTCCCTCATGCAGCACGATGCCGACGACAAGTCCCTGTCCTCCGGTATCAAGCACCTCGGCTTCACACGGTGCCGTCAGACCATCTTCGAGGCGGATGCCTGTGCGCAGTTTCTGAATATCCTGTGGTTTGATTTTCCGGGTGAGTTCGATGACATATGTTTTCTGCACATGAAAGCGGGGATGCATGAGTTGATTCGCAAGGTCGCCGTCGTTGGTCAGCAGCAGCGCACCGGTCGTGTTACGGTCGAGTCGACCTACGGGGTAGACGTGATGTTCGGCGGGGATCAGGTCCATCACCGTGCGTCGGCCCTTTTCATCCGAGGTCGTTGTGATGCAGTCCTTTGGTTTGTTCATGAGGATGTACAGGAGCTGTCCTTCGATGTACACGGGTGTTCCGCGGACACTGACTTCATCACGATGCGGATTGACTTTGCTTCCCAGTTCGGTAACCACTTTTCCGTTGACCCGCACGACACCGGAGGCGATCAGTTCGTCGGCCTTGCGGCGTGCGGCGACACCGGCTTCCGCGAGAAACTTGTTCAGACGGATTTCCGCTCCGAGTTCACGCACGGCCGAGGTATGCCTGCGCGGCTTGGATTTCCCCTTTCTGCGTTCGAGTCTCGCGTGGGCTTGTTGCCCCGCTTTCGGCCTGGCTCCAGTTGTCGATTTCTGACCGGTTCTCGATTTCCTCTCTGTCCTCGACTGATCGTCGGAGGGAGTGCGCTCCTGCTTCTCTGCAGTCCGGCCACGCGTTCGCTTCCGGTCTGTCTGGTTTTTCTTCTCCGTCATCGACGTGCGTGATCCCCGCGGTTTCCCCCCGTGTGCCGATGTTTTTGAGGTCCGTGTTTTCCCTCCACGCCGTCCTGTCTGCTTCTTGCCTTCCATCAGTTCTGCCTTTCGTCGTCATCCAGTGCATCAGTTTCGTCATCATAATCATCGAACGAGGAATCCTCAT